>NYYJ01000031.1 GCA_002686755.1 Verrucomicrobiales bacterium | reverse complement strand
TCGTGGCCGGAGACTACGATGGCGACGGCGACCTTGACCTGTTCATTGGCGCCCGCTCCATCCCGGGGCGGTACCCGGAGACGCCGCGCAGCCGCCTGCTGCGCAACGACGACGGCCGGTTCACCGACGTGACGCGCGACGTTGCGCCGGGGCTGGAGCGCGTCGGCCTCGTCACCTCCGCGCTGTGGTCCGACGCCAACGGCGATGGCCGGCAGGATCTGTTCGTCACCCTCGAGTGGGGACCGGTGGCATTGTACCTCAACAACGGCAAAAAACTCGCTGACGCCACGAAGGCGGCCGGGCTGGCCGACCGGCTTGGCTGGTGGAACTCGATCACCCCGGCCGACCTCGACCGCGACGGCGACATCGATTACATCGCGATGAACGTCGGCCTCAACACCAAGTACGGCACGCCGTCGGACAAGAAACCGTCGCTGCTTTATTACGGCGACATGGAGGGCAACGGCATCAAGCGGCTCATCGAGGCGAAGCGGGACAAGAAAGGCGGCCTCGTGCCGGTCCGCGGCAAGAGCTGCAGCACGCACTGCATGCCGTCCCTCGGCGACAAGTTCCGAACCTACCGCGCCTTCGCGTCCTCGGAGCTCCCGGAGATTTACACCGAACAACGCCTCGCCGACGCCGACCGGTTCAAGGCAACCGCGTTCGAGTCCGGCGCGCTCATCAACGACGGCACCGGGCGGTTCGAGTTTCGTCCCCTGCCCCGCTACGCGCAGGCCGCGCCCGGCTACGGCGTCGTGGCGGCGGACATCGACGCCGACGGACTCGTCGAGGTTGTCGCCGTGCAAAACCTGTACACCCGCGAGCCGGAGACCGGCCTGTGGCGCGGCGGCATCGGGGTGATCCTTGAGTACGGGGCGGACGGCGCGTTCCGCGTTGAGCCCGCCACCGAGACCGGCTTCATCGTCGACGGCGACGCCAAGGGGCTGACCGTGTGCGACATTGACAACGACAACCGCCCCGACCTCATCGTCTGCCAGAACGACGGCAAATTATTGGCGTGGAAAAACCGGGGTAAAGGTCTGCCGCTGTTGGCCGTGCAGTTGAACGGCGCACCCGGCAACCAGAATGGTATCGGCGCGAAAGTGATCGCGCATTACGAGGACGGAACCGTTCGCGCCACGGAGATGACCGCCGGCAACGGNTANCTTTCGCAGTCNCCGNCGGTTGNNTANTTCCACACCGCCGNCACNCCGATCCGGGAACTGGAAGTGCGCTGGCCGGACGGCGNNACCACCAAGGCCNCCCCCGACGCNAACNCNCCCNNCNTCNNNATNTCNAANCGCCTCCTGNCNAACGCGGCACAGTAACAAGTTTTTATCTGCAGNTTCAATGCATCCGGTCGAGGGGGCCGGGCGGACGGGGGATTTTCCAATACGACCCGGCGGCGGACGGCCAACGGCGCATCTGCAGCAGATCCTTCCCGAACAACCGGAGCGCGAGGCCAAGCGGAAGCAGCAGCAGCAAAAACAGCAGCAGCAAAAACAGCGTGCCGAACACCCGGCCCATCACTTGGCCCAGCGCCATCCCCGCCCGGTGAACGCGCCGCCCCGCGGCGTCCCAAACCAAGCCAACGCACAACAGCACCGCGACCGCCGCCCATGCCGCCCAAGCGCCCGGCCAAGCGACGATCGACCGCCACAACAGCACCCCCACCACGAGGGAGAGCATGATGCATAGCGACAGCAGAAACTTCCGCCGCTCGCCCGGGGTGTCCTTGAATCTCGCGCGCATCAGTCCGGGACCGGGTCGAAGGTCGGTTGCGGTTTCTCCACCGGCTGGCGTTCGCGGCTGAGCAGGAACGGCCCGATCGCCAGCCAGTCGATTGCGGTGTTGACGAAGCAACGGTAGGCGTCGTCCGGCGTGCAGACCACCGGCTCGCCCCGCACGTTGAACGACGTGTTCAGCAGCACGCCGCAGCCGGTGCGCTGCTCGAACTGTCGGAGCAACCGCCAGAAAAGCGGATGCCGTTCGCGCCCCACCGTCTGCACGCGGGCCGAGCCGTCGACGTGCGTCACGGCAGGCAGAGTCGAGCGTTCGTGCCTCAGTCGATCGAAGCCAAGCGACTCCTCCGCTGGCTTGGCCAAGCGTTGACTTTGCGCCACGTCGGCCACCAGCAGCATGTACGGCGACTCGGCGGTGAGGTCGAAGTAATCGCCCGCGCGTTCCTCCAGCACCGCCGGGGCGAATGGCCGGAACGACTCGCGGAACTTCACCTTTTGATTGATGGCCGACTGCATCGAAGCCAGGCGGGCGTCGCCCAGGATCGAACGACAGCCCAGCGCGCGCGGCCCGAACTCCATCCGGCCCTGGAACCAGCCGACGATCGCGCCGTCGGCCAAAAGAGCGGCAACACGCTCAAGCATCGCCGCCTCGTCGAGGGCCTCGAATACCGCCCCGTGCGCCTCGAGTGCCCGGCGGATTTCCGCCTCCGAAAACTCCGGGCCAAGCAGACTGCCGCGCATCGCGTCGCCGCCCCCGCTTGGCCAAGCAGGCTGAACGGGAGTTGCCGTTTGCCCGCCCGTGCTTGAATCGTACTCCTTTGCCTCACCCGCTTGGCTTCGGTGCCATGCCTCGAGGGCGGCGCCGAGCGCGCCGCCGGCGTCCCCGGCGGCCGGCTGGATCCAGAGGTCGTCGAACACCCCGGCGCGCTGCAGTTCGCCGTTGGCCACGCAGTTCAGCGCTACGCCACCGGCGAGGCAGAGACGGGACTCGCCGGTCACCTCGCGGGCCTGCCGGGCCAGGCGCAGCATCGCCTCGCTGACGACTTTCTGCACCGAGGCGGCGACATCCATGTGCCGTTGCTCAAACGGCGACTCGGGCGGGCGCGGTGGCCCGCCAAGCAGCCGCTCGAACCGGCGGTTGGTCATGCTGCGGCCGTTGAGAAAACCGAAGCAGTCCATGTTCAACCGGAATGAGCCGTCCGGTTTTAAGTCGATCATGTTTTCAAGAATCGCATCGGCAAACCGCGGCTCTCCGTACGGCGCGAGGCCCATTAATTTGTACTCACCGGAGTTGACTCGAAACCCGCAGTACGCCGTGAACGCCGAGTAGAGCAAGCCGAGCGAATGCGGGAAGTGCAGCTCGCGCATCATCTCGATGGAGCCTTCCGCGCCGCGGCTGATCGTCGTCGTCGCCCACTCGCCGACGCCGTCCACCGTGAGGATCGCGGCGCGGTCGAACGGCGACGGATAAAACGCGCTCGCCGCGTGTGCCACGTGATGCTCGGTGAACAGGACCGGGCAGTCAGCGGCCAGACCGTCGAGTTCGTCGCGGATGGTTTGGCGCAGGTTCAGTTTCTCCGACAGCCAGCCGGGCAGCACCCGCAGCCACGCCGGCAACCCGGCCGGGGCGATGGCCAAGAAGCTCTCGAGCATCCGCGAAAACTTAACGACCGGCTTGTCGTAAAACACAACCGCGTCGAGATCGCCCGTCGCGAGGCCGCCCTGTTTCAAACAAAAACGGACCGCGTGTTCGGGGAACCGCTCGTCGTTCTTGCGGCGCGAAAACCGTTCCTCCTGCGCGGCGGCCACGATCCGCCCGTCCACCAGCAGCACGGCGGCCGAGTCGTGGTAATAGGCAGAGATGCCGAGAAGATTGCGCATGTGCCCGGGCTTACATGAAGGGGTACATGAACGGCGCGAGTGCCGAGCCGGTGCTGAACAGGATGAGCGCGGCCAGCAGCACCAGCACCACGATCAACGGGATGAGCCACCACTTTTTTTCCCGCCAAGCGAAGGAAAGGCATTCCTTGAACAGCCGCCACATGACCGCCGGGTTTTAGCCGAAGGCCGCAGCGGCGGCAATGGAATTGGCCATGATTCGAAACATGATCTTTTTGAAAAGTAAGTTAACTTTCTCCCTCTCCCCAACCCTCTCCCGCTGGGAGAGGGAGCTTGGCCAAGCAAATTTTGAACGCCATTGAGAGACCTCTACAGAATTCAAATTTACTTCCCTCTCCGGAGAGGGTCAGGGTGAGGGGGCACGGATCGGATAAATGCTTGCGGAAGCCCAACGTCACCGTTGCGGCTTGGCGGCATCGCGGAGCTTGGCGCGGGCGTACTCGAGGTAGCGTTGCACCTGAGAGTCGTCCCGGTTTTCTGCGGCGAGAGTCTCGAGGTGGCCGAGTGCGTCGCGGAACCGCTCCAGCTTGAGCAGGCCGGTGACGAGATTGAACCGCGCCTGCGGCAGACCCGGCTTGAGCGCCACCGCACGCTCGAAACTAGCCGTCGCCTCGGCGATCTCGCCCGCCTCCACTTGGCACGCCCCAACCTGAAAATGCGCCTCGGCGAATGAATCATCGAGTTGCACCGCCTTGGTGAAGTGGCCCATCGCCACGGCGGCGTCGCCGTCTGCCCGCGCGGATTCACCAAAGCGATACTGGATCCCGGCGCGCGCCCGGACCAGTTGGCCGGCGGCCTCGGGGAAGTCCGGCTGAAGCGCCAACGCCTGGCCAAGCGACTTCGCCGCGTCGGCATACTGACCGGCCTTGTTTTGCGCCGCACCAAGCTGGTAATGGAGAATCCGGCTCCACGGCGTTCGCTCCACCGCGCGGTTGAGCGACCCGGCCGCCTCGTCGTGTCGACCGGCGGAGGAGAGCAGCAACCCGCNCCGCTGCAACAGCCGCCAGTCGTCCGGGCGACGCTTCAGCGCGTTGTCGTAAATCGCCAGCGCCGCCGTGCGGTCGAGCCGCTTGGCCAAGCGCTGCGCCTCGTCGCGCAGTTGGCCAAGCGCCTCGTCGCTGTTGTGCCGGTGATTGAACGGCGGCTGTTGCAACCGGCGGATGATCGTGGCTAACACCACTCCGCGATCCCAGTCGGTAAAGGCCAGGCGCTCNGCGCAGTCNGCNNCGTTCAGCCACGGGCCACCCGGCTTGGTGCCGCCCGACTCGAGCCGCGCCGCGATGCCGTCGGCGAACCGCCTGGCCANGCGGTGGTTCCCNTCNAACGTGAANTGCACGTGCTCGTAAAACATCCCGCGCCCGGCGATGCCGTCCGGGCTGGGCGCGTCGAGCGCGGCCTGCCCATCGATGAACGTCACATTGTCGGCGGCCGCTTGGCCAAGCGCGCGGGTGATCGCGTTCAGTTTCGTGTCGGCGCGGAATCGCAGCGCGTCGAGATCGCGCGCACGAATGTAATGGCTCCGCGCCTCGGCGGTGTTGCCTTGCGCCTCGAGTGCGCGGGCCTGCTGGAACGCCGCCACCGCATCCGCCCCGGCGAACGGCGCAGAGTCGCGCAGGTTGGACGCTGCGGTGGCCAGCACGACATGCGCGCCGGCGTCGCGCCCCGCCGCGAGGATGTCCGACAGGTTTTGTTCGTACGCCTGGTAAACCCAGTCGAGCGCCGGGTCGCCGGCCTCGATTTGCTGGTCGAGAAACATGCCCATCCCCTTCCATTCACCGCCGTCGCCACCCGTGCCGCCAAGGCCGGCGATCCACTGCCCAAGCCGGAAGCGCTTGAGGCCCAAACCAAGCCGCAACGCGGCCAAAGGCGGGGTTTTTTGGCCAAAAACCGTCCCGGCGCCGAACGGCCCCATCACCTCGTTATGCCCGATGTAGACNGCCCAAAAGTCNCCGTCGAGCCCGGCGCANTCGCGGNCGATCGGCAAGATGGCGTGGGAATTGATGGCGGTGACGGCGGCGTTGATGACCTCGAAATCGCGTCCGGGAAACCGACCCTCGAGCAGCACCTCCAGCAGGCGCGGCAGGCCAAACGCTGGCTCGGGATCGCCCTCCGCAGCCGACTCGCCAAACACGAACACGCGGACGGTGCCGGGTGCCTTCTCGCGACGGAGCAAAGTGGGTTGCGAGGCACGGGCGAGCGTCGGCGGCAGGAAGCGCCAAGCGAACTTGTCGTTCTCGATCAGGGCGCCATCGTCGTGCGGCGACGCGACAAAGAACGACGTTGGGTGCCCGTAACCGGCGAGGCGCAGCACGCCCTCGGCCAGCCCGAGCAGTAGCGCCGGCACGCCCACCATCAGCGCGAGGCGCATCAGCCAGACGCGCGGACGGCGGGACTTCGGTTTGTTGGGGAGGCGGGACTCCATGCAGTGGCGCGCGGGTTACTCCGGCTCCTTCGGCGACTCGGTCGTGACCGGTTTCGGCTTGGCCTTGCCGATGGTGCCGAACATGTGGCCGCCGACCTGGCCGTGCGCCCAGGTGCCTGCGTACTTGTCGCCGTCGATCACCACGTGCGCGCTGAATGTGCCCAGCCCGGGAAGAGTCAGGTTGTCGAGCGAGATGACCGGCGTGTCGCCGGCCCACTTGACCGGGATCGGCATCGGCAGGGTCACGTCGCGCTTGCCGTACTTGATGCGCGCGGTGAACAGCCAGTAGTCGCCCTGCGCCATCTTCGTGACCGAGCGAATGGTGTACGACTCCTCGCGCGGCGGCGACGGCTTGCCGGTGATCGTGAACTTGCCGGCCAGCACCGCATTGGTCAGCGTCGACTCGAACTGCTTGAACAACCTCGCCTGCCGCGCCTCCGGCGTCTCCGGCTTGGCGGCCGGTTCCTCGGCAATGCCGTTGGCCAGGCCGGCGGCCAACACCGCGACACCCAGCCACCCGCGAATCTGCGTTGCGTGCATGCGGCGACTCTCCGCCCGGCCAAGCGCCAACGCAAGCCGGAAGGCAACGGGGCGTTTTGTTTGTTGCGTCACGGTGTTGGAGTGTTACCCTTGAGCCGAACCGAAACGGTTTTGGTGAATAGCCGGTTGACACCGGGAGTCTGAATTGATTAGCCGATTATGGCGCAAACCGTCTGGAATCATGAAAAGTAACATTCATAACCTGATGGCTGGCAGCCTGATGCTGACTGTGGCATTGGCCGCCGGATGTGAACGGGAATCAAAAGGCCCGCGCGTTCACAATCACCCCCCCGCGACCGTTGGACCGCCGACCGACCTGTCGCAGTTTGATCCCCCACCCCCGGCGGAGGCCGCGCCGGAGGCGATCCCGCAAATCGTCACCTCGCCGCCCGCCCCGGCGTCGGCGGTACTGCACCCGGAAGTGGCCGACGTGGTGGAGATGGCAAAGCGCGGCGTCGGTGACGAGGCGCTCCTGGCCTTCGTGGAACAAAACCCACTCACGCATCGCATCGCGCCGGAGACGATCATCTACCTCAACGACATCGGGGTCGCCGAGAGCGTGGTCGCGCTAATGATCCGACAGGGCGACGCTGAACCGGTGGAGGAAAACGCCGAAGCCGCACCGGAACCGGCCAAGACCGCCGGACAGCCGGTGGCCAGCACGCCGCCGCCCGCCCCCCCTGCCCCGCCCGCGGACGCACCGCCGGTGGCCAACAACTACTACCACGGCGCGCTCGACCCGTACGGCGACTGGATTTACGACAGTTCACACGGCTGGGTGTGGCGGCCGACCGTGGCGATGGTCGATACCGGTTGGCGGCCGTACCGCCAGGGTGGCCGATGGATTTACAGTGATGTCGGCTGGTATTGGCACTCCTATTACAGCTGGGGCTGGGCGCCGTTCCATTACGGGCGGTGGCACCGCTCCGGGCTGCACGGTTGGTGCTGGGTACCCGGCTACACGTGGAGCCCGGCCTGGGTGATGTGGCGCTACAACGACCTACACTGCGGCTGGGCACCGCTGCCGCCCGGCTGCGACTACGTATTCGGGATTGGCTACATGTGGCACGGCTCCCGCGTGAGCCTCGGTTTTCATTTCGGGCTTGGCCACAGCCATTTCACCTACTGCGACTACGCCTACCTGCGGCATCGCCGGCTGCACCGCCACCATGTACCGGACACCGACATCGCGGTCATCCACAACGAGACCACGATCGTCAACAACTACGTCACCGAGAACAACAACACGATCATCAATAACGGTATCCCGCCGGAGATGGTCGCCGACAAGACTCGCGAACCGGTGCAAAAAATGAGAGTCCGCGAGCTCGACCTTGAGATGGAGAGCATCGCCCGCGTCGGGCAGATTGACGCCAACGGCAAAACAATGGCCATCTACCGCCCGAACGTGCCCACCCCGCCAGGCACACCCGGTGAAAAACCGAGCGGACGTACGCCGGTCACAAAAAACCCGCCCTCCGACGACACCACCGAGGACAAGCTGGAGGCCGACCGGAACCTGTTGAAGCAGTACGGGAACGGCAAGTCTGTGGCCAACCGCAGCAAAATCACCGGCAGGCTTAGCCCCGGAACCGTCGCCCGACCGCTTGGCCGCAGCTACAGCGGAGCACGAAGCAGCCGCCCGGTTGCCGCGTCGCCCGGCCGCACCTCGCCGGCCAAGCCCGGCCGCAGCGCCAGCACGGCTTCCAAGCCAAGCGCGAGCAAGTCGTCCAGCCGTACTTCGCCAAGGGTGAACATCACCCGCAAGCCGGGCCGGTCGGCCAACTCACGGCTACTGGCGCCGTCGAGCCGCAGCTCGGCCCGGCCAAGCCGCAGTTGGCAGCAGCGCCCGTCGACCTCGTACAGCGCTCCTCGCGCCACCCCGAGGTCGTCCGCACGACCATCCGCCCGGACGTCCCGACTGCCCAGCGCGCGGCCGGCACCGAGATACAAGCCGCCGGCCAGCCGTTACTCGCCACCCAGTTCAACCCGTACGGCTCCCTCGCGGAGTTACCGGTCGCCGGCGGCGTCCCGCCCGGCGCCTTCGCGCTCCTACAGCCCGCCGGCACGCTCGGCACCGAGCCGTTCCTACTCCGCCCCGTCCCGGAGTTATTCCGCGCCGAGCCGGAGCTATTCGCCGCCTCCGTCATCGCCACCCCCGTCTTCATCCGGTTCCTCCGGCTCCTCCGACGGCGGAAGCAGGAGTCCACGATGATGGCGGCTTGAGCAGCGGCCAGGAATGAGGGGGAACGGCAAACGGATCATCGCCGCCTTGTGGCTTGCCGTGTCGCTTGGCCAAGTGGCGACTGCGCTTGGCCAAGCGCGGACGGTTTACCAAACCGGCTTTGAGGCGGAGCACGATTTCGACATCGAGTTCACCCTGATCGGTCAGGACGGCTGGGAGGGGGAAGGCACCGGCGGCAACGGGCTGGTGGAGAACAACTTCGCGGACATGGGTCAGCAGGCCTACCTCGGCTATTGGCCCCCGGAGGAGGACGGCGAGACATTCACGAGCCTGTGGCAACCGGTCGACGCCATCGAGCCGGAGGAAACGCGGATCACCGCCAAGGTGCTCCTGATGTTTGTCGACTCCACCAACGGCCACCGGGATGACTTCCGCTGGACGCTGTACAACGACAACGTGCAGCGGCTGGTGACACTCGACTTCGACACCGTCACCCGGAACATCAATTACGCGCTCGACGACGACCTCTTTTTGCCAACCGGTTACAGCTTCGAGTTCGAGGCGCTGTACGACCTGACATTCGTGATGGATTTCGCCGCCAACAGCTGGACGGTCTCCGTCGGCGAGCAGGATATCATCAGCGAAAAGAAGCTCACCACCAAGGGGACGAGGCTGGCTTTCGGCGACCTTGGCCCCACCTGGGTCTATCGCGACCCCGAGAACCCGGGCGACAATTACCTCGTGTTCGACGATTACCGGGTCACGGCCGAGCGCGGCGCCCCCAAGCCCACCACGCTCGAGTGGGCTGGATGGGTGGAGGACGGCGGCGCGCTGCTGCGACTGGACGGCAACGCCGCGACCGACCAAATTATCGAGTACTCCGGCGATCTCGTGAACTGGCACGCGCTCGAGACGGTCGAGGCGGGGGACACCGGCGCGGAAATCGAGGACATCGACGCGCCGGATTACGAGCAGCGCTTTTACCGCGCCCGCACCGCGGAGTGAATTGCTTGAATATGCCCACGCCACCGCACGTCCAACGCGGCCCCGGTTTGACTTGGTGGCCCGGCTTCCGTAAAAAACCCGGCCCCGCCGCCGGGCGGGAAGCCACACGGTTTTTTACCATGCACAGATTCATCACCGCATTCATGCTTATTGGTGGGTTGGCCGCCTCGCAAAACGCGAACGCCGAGCCCGTGGAGATCGACGACCTGAAGGACAACATGGCCAAGCTGGCGGCCAAGCTGCCACCCGCCGCCAAGAAACAGGTCAGCTACAAGAAGGACATCGAGCCGTTGTTCAAGAAATCGTGCGTCAACTGCCACGGGCCGGACAAGCGCCCCAAGGGCAAGTTCCGCATCGACACCCGCGCGCTGGCGCTCAAGGGCGGCTCCGAGGGCATCTCGATTATCCCCGCCAAGAGCAAAAAAAGCCCGTTCAGCTTTTACATCACCGACCAGGTGGTCGACTTCGAGATGCCCCCGACCAGTAAGCGGGAGAAGTACCCCAAGCTGACCAAGGAGCAGATCGGCCTCGTTCTCGCCTGGATCGACCAGGGGGCCAAGTACGACAACTGAGACTGCGCCGGATTCACATTTCACCCACCCCGGCCTCGACTTTCGGGCCGGGGTTTTTTATTGCACAGCGCTTGGGCATCACGCCGGAACAACTCGCCGCCATGCAGCAGCGCATCGCCAGCGGGAAGAACGCCGATCAACCCGGCCCCGCCGGGCCAAGCGGCCCGCAGGTCATCCTCGGCATCGACCCGTCGCTGCGCGGCACCGGCTACGGCGTCATCGACACCGCCCCGTCCACACCCGCCACGCTCAGCCAAGGCACCCTCCGCTGCCCCGCCGACTGGCCGCTCTCCCGGTGCCTGCGCTTTATCTCCGAGTCGCTCGAGGCCGTCGTCCAAGACACCCGCCCCACCCTGGCCGCCGTGGAGGGCCTGTTTCACGCACAAAACGTCCGCACCGCACTGGTCATGAGTCAAGCACGAGGGGCCGCCCTCGCCGTCCTAGGCCGGGCCGAACTGGACGTGTTCGAGATCTCGCCGCGCAAGGTCAAGCAGGCCATCGTCGGCTACGGCGCCGCACAAAAGGAAGCGGTCGCCAAGATGGTGCAGACCCGCCTGTCACTGCCCGAACTACCGGAGCCCGATGCCGCCGATGCATTGGCCATCGCCCTCACTTGCGCCCAATCCCTCGACTCCCCCATCCCCGACAAGGCCGTCAAGCCGGTGTAGACCGGACCTTGGCCAAGCGCGAAGAGGAATCCTGACAGTCTTTCAAGGTTGTCCGCAGTTTGCACCCCCTGTAGTTTTTCCCACCGAGTGCTACTTAACTTTCATTCGCCATTTGTCGGCATATTGGCACGGATTACCCTTGTGCTCGTTGGATGCGCATGCCTGCCTGGTTGCGGTCCCGGCGAACGACCCAAGAAGCAAACCACCGAGTCTCCCGTTGAACAGTCGCCAAGAAAAATCGCACCAGCCAAACCGAAACAAACGCCGCGACCGACCGACGCCCAGAATCCACTCTCTGGAAACAATCCCCAGTTTCGAGGGGCTGCCCAAACCATGCAGAGGGAGCGGATTCGCCTTGACCGGACAGTTTACCGGCACGAAATGGAGGCTCAGGCCTACGGGAGCACCTTTGTTGCGCTGTGGGATCGCCTGCGATCAACCGAACCATTCAAGGTGCTGCGGCAATTCCCATTCGGCCGACTGGAATACCAACCACCAACAGAGTGGAAACCGTTAAACTTGGGCATAGCCGGCATTCGGCAGACGATGCTCAACAGCAAGCCGGTCTCGCTTAATCACGCCGGTTACCTTGCAAAGTTAAAAGAACTGGAAGAGACCGGTTGGAAGATCATTCAGACGGAGTGGCACCATTCCGAGTTTCGCCCAAACAAAAACGGGCGGGCGCCGCAGTCTGTTATCTCGTTCGAGATCCATTCGGCAAAGGCGAACGCCCAACGACGATGCATCATCAAGGGCCAGCTTGAAGTCACTTGGACGCTGCACAAGACCAACTCCGGTCTACGCATTCCAGACACGATCAAGGTTCAGGATGCATCAATTACAGACTATATCGGCAAACCTGCATTCGCTGAGTTGCTGCAGATTGATCCCAAGAAGGTGGATGCCCGCCTCTTTCCGCGGGTAAGTCCTCTGATGGTTTACGACCTCAACAAGGACGGCCTACCGGAAATTGTTCTCGCCGGCTGCAACCTCATTTACTGGAACCGAGGGAACGGCAAGTTCCAGCATAAACCGATGCTCGAATACCCCATCATGCCACTCGGCGAGGCAGGCATCCTTTCCGACTTCAACGGCGACGGCCATGTGGACTTTGTTTCATCCGGAAAAAGAGACGGCCTGTTAAAACTCTGGACAGGCTCCGCCGGAGGCCGATTCACCGCCGAACCCGATGCGTGTTTCCAGACGAGGCTACAGGACCCGCACGCGATGACAGCAGGGGACATCGACCTTGATGGCGACCTCGATCTATTCGTCGGCCAATGGAAACAGCCGTACCTTGCCGGCTCAATGCCGACACCCTACTACGATGCCCGGGACGGCTACCCCGACTACCTCCTGTTAAACGATGGCTCCGGCCGGTTCAGTGACGTCACCGAGTCGGCTGGACTCAGTTCGAACCAGAACCGGCGAACCTTCAGCGCCTCCCTTGCCGACCTGGACGGTGATCTCGATCTGGACCTGTTGGCTGTTTGCGATTATGCCGGCATTGATCTTTACCGCAATAACGGGAAAGGACAATTTGAAGATATGTCGGACCAGTGGGTCGACAAACGGCACGGGTTCGGGATGGCTCATGCCATCAACGACTTCGACGGGGACGGCATTCTTGACATCTACATGGTCGGCATGAGTTCCACCACCGTCGGGCGCCTCGACAAGCTAGGTTTGGGCCGGAAGGGTTTTGAAAAAATCGACGCCATGCGCACGCCGATGACCTACGGCAACCGGTTGCTTCTCCACAAAGACAACCGCTTTCAGCAATCGATCTATAGCGACGAGACGGCAAGAACCGACTGGTCATGGGGCTGCGGAGCGTCTGACTTTGACAACGACGGCGACGTGGACCTCTACATCGCCAACGGGCAACTAAGTGGCAACTCGGCTCTCGATTACGACCCCCGTTTTTGGTGCCACGACGTGTATACCGGCAACTCCCAGCCAGACAGGACACTCGAAACATTCTACTCCGTCACCCTTCAAGGGCTTGGTTCCGACTTTTCATGGGCCGGCTTCTTGCACAATCATCTGTTCCTAAACAGAAATAATAAAGGATTCCAGAACGTGGCCTTTCTCCTTGGCACAGCCTTTGAGTTTGACTCCAGAGCGGTCGTCGCAGCGGATGTGAACATTGACGGGCGACCGGACCTGCTCGTCGTGCAGTATGATGCAAAGGAACATCAGCAAAGGTTATTTGTTATGCGCAACCAGATCCAAAACAAAGGCAACTGGATTGGCCTCCACATTCCCGATCAACCCGGACTGCCAGCCAACGGGGCAACCATTCAACTGCACACCGGCAACCGCAGTGATGTGCGTCAACTCGTCACCGGCGACTCGTTCACCGCGCAGCATCCTGCGACGGCCCACTTCGGCCTGGGGGAAAACCGGGAGGTGGACAAGCTGGTGATCCGTTGGCCAAACGGCAAGACGATGACCCTCGCGCAACCCACCACCGGCCAATATCACCGGCTGAAAAATTAGTCCGGTGAATCGGCGGCCCCTTGCTGCTGCAGATCCTCCTCAAGGAAGCGGGTGACCTCCTTGAACTTGGCCTCGTTTTCCGGTTTGGCGTCGATGAGCGTCCGGTGCGCCTCGAGGCTGGTGCGGGTCAACTCAGTCTTGTCCACCGCCCCGCCAGCCTCCACCGGCTCGGCGTCCTCTGCTTGGCCAAGCGACTCGGCCGTATTGAACAACTCGAGGATGCCAAGGTTGTCGAGCAGGACACGCACCGGCTCCGTGGGCTGGTAAAGCGAAAACCCGCCGGCGCTCTCCGCTTGGCCAAGCGAGCGGTTCAGCCCGACGAGCACCCCGAGAAACGTGCTGTCCATGAGTTGGCAGTCGCTCAGGTCAAGCGTGAAGGCGCGACGCCCGCGCTCGATCAGGCCGTTGACGACCTGCTTGAACAGCACGCTGGACAGGCAGTTCGCGCGGCCCGAGATGCGCACCACGGCCCGTTTGCCGAGATCCGCCACATAAAGTTTTGCCGGTTCAAGTCCCAAAACCAACTGCGAGAGCAACTTCCGCCAGTTTTGGGCAACTGTCAAGAACAGCAAAATGGAGTTGCAAAAACGGATGAACTGGTGAAATTCTTCCCAAGCACCGAAACGCAAAATGAACGCTCCACTCGAAAGAAAGTCAGGTTTCACGCTCATCGAGCTGCTGGTCGTCATCGCCATCATCGCCATCCTGGCGGCGCTGCTGCTCCCGGCCCTGGCCAAGGCCAAGGAACAGGCGCACCGTACCAACTGCATGAACAACATGAAGCAGATCAGTTTGGCCTCGGCGATGTACCAGCCCGACAACGAGAGTTATATGCCGTACCCGGGTTGGTGCTCCGGCACGATCGGGCTGCCGAACTGGGCCTACACCCGGCGGGGCGGTGGACGCCCGGCGCGCGACGTCGTCCACGAAAGCCAGCTATGGAACTACCATACCAGCAGCAACATCCTGAAATGCTCGATGGATTACATCGTCAAGGACCGAATGCATCGCAATTTCAAGCAACGGGAGAACCAAGTGACCAGCTACATCATGAACGGCGCTTTCTGCGAGTACACCTGCCAACTGAATCCCCGAAGAATGGGGGCAACCTACAAGGTGGATCAGTTTGAGCCGGGCGACATGGTTTACTGGGAGGCGCACAGCGACGACGCCGGTGCCTATGACAATGCCACGAGCCGCGCGAGCGAACCGGTGGCCAAACGGCACAAGGAAGGATTCGTCGCATCGTGCGTTGACGGCCACGTCGAGTTTATCAATCCGAGGGTTTACTATCGCGAAGCCCGCTCGGCGCCCCCCGGCGGCAATCGTTGGTGGTGCAGCCCGAGAAACCGCGGCCGTTGAACCGGCCGGAAAACGCCGATGTGCCACAAACTCAAATCTCCCCTGATGGCGTTGTCGCTTGGCCTGCTCTTTGGGGGCTGCGACGGAGTCAAGGAGGAGGCGCTGCAGGCCGACACCGCCGAAGAATCGGCCAGCGACCTGATCACCTTTTTCGAGAAGGCCGATCCCAAGCTGAAGCAACTCGCCAAAACCGCCAGCGACGCCCTCGATCAGGGCAACTTCACGCTGGCCATCCAGAGCATCAACCAACTCAAGGCCCACGGGGCCAAGCTAACCGTCGACCAGTTCATGGTCGTCAGCGAAGCCGGCGTGAATGTCCAAAACGCGTTGATCGAAGCTGCGGAAAACGGGGATAAAAAAGCGCAGATGATGCTAAATGTGCAAGGCGCCGCGAGGCGCAACTGATATTAATCAGGCTTTTTTCTTCGCCTTTGCCTTCGGTTTGCCTGCATCCGGCGGCGCTTGGCCAGGTTCCTCCCCCTCGATCACCACGACCGCCTTGCGCAACACCTGCCCCTGGTGGGACAAACCCTGCGCGGCGATGCCGACGATCTTCGCCCCGGCCTCCGGTTCGGCCTCCGGTTCGCGGAGCTGATGCTTGTCGGCGTCAAACGCCTCCTCCGGCTTCGGTAAATGGGTGACCACCCCCACCCGGCGCGCCACATCCCGGCAGGCGGCCTGAAAGTTGTCCAGTTGCCGCACCAGCTTCTCCTGCCCGGATTGCCGCGCAGCCTGGTTGAGCGCAAATATGTGATCCAGCATCCCGGTGACCACCTTGACCCAGTCGACCTGCGTCCGGTTGAGCTTGTCCACCTCCAGCCGCAGATGGTTCTTCTCCGTGTCGTTGGCCTTCTGCAGGAACTCGGTGAACTCCCGCGCCTCGGCGTTGATCTTCCCGGCGATCTCCTTGGACGTGGCGTTAATCTCGTTGGCCCGGTCCTCCACGTGCAGCCACTGCTCGGTGGCACTTTCAATCTGCTTGGCCAACGCGTCCAGCGACGAGATTTTCTCGACGGAAGCGGCCAGTTCCCGCGCCTCGGTCAGGTCGGCCCGTGCCTGGAACTCCCGAAGGAACGGCAGCACCATGACCCACGCCCCGGCCGCCACGCAGGCAAAACACCAAAACGCCTCCAGCCCGGTGAAAGGGACATCGGGATCTGATTCGTAGTAAACCAGCCAAGCCATCAAAAGCAAGGCCACGTCGCCCACGATGAAGGGCCATTTCTCGATTTTCGGTGCGCGTGATTCGCTCATCGGTGCGGGCGGTGTACCGCAAACCCGGTCGCCCTACGAGCAAAACCAAGCGCTTGGCCAGGCGCACCACCGCTATTTCCCGCCAAGGTCGCGGATGCGGATGTTGCGATACCACACCTCGCCGCCGTGGTCCTGCAACAGGATATGCCCGGCCAAGCGCACGCCGAACACGTCCAGCTTCCGGAACTTGCTCTTGGACACCGCCGCCTTGATTTCGTCGCTGCCCAGCGTGTAGGTCAAAACCAACTTGCGGTTGAGAAAATGCTTCACCGTCTGCCCCTTCACGAGGATGCGCGACGTATTGAATTCGCCCGCCGGCTTGACCAGCTTGTCGGCAGCCGGCGACAGCACATCGTAAAACGATGCCGTGCTGTGCTTGCCGCCGTTTGGATAACCGGCGTCGTCGATCACCTGATACTCGTGGCCAAGCGAGCCGCGCTTGCGGATGATGAAATATTTCACGCCGCTATTCGCTCGCTTGGCCACCTTCCACTCAAAACGAAAATCGAACT
>NYYJ01000030.1 GCA_002686755.1 Verrucomicrobiales bacterium | reverse complement strand
CCCGCGCCTGGCCAAGCGCCAGACAGGCCAAGGCCAGTAGCGTGCAATACGGGAAAAAACGAGGAATCAAACCCACCACCCTCATCATACCGTCCAATCGCGGATTAAGTTACTGTCGCCGTGGAAAAAACGAGTCATCGGTTCGCGGCCACCGTCCGTTTGCGGCCCCGTTACTACAAGACAAATCGCCATTCAGGCGTTGCGTCGCGGCCAGGCGTTGGCACGGTTTTCCGCGAAAAGCCCTACCAGCGGGTGCCANCCGGGGTTTNCNNCAAAAAAACTTGCCTCAACGGCNGCCCAGCGCGGACAGTCNGCGCATGGATCAGCGGGATCAACTGCGAGAACTGTTTCGGATGCAAAAGGCGCTCAATGAGCGGATCGGCGTGCAGACCGACGGGATGAGCGACGAGCAGAAAACCGAGTGGGTGCTCAACTACTGCCGCGCCATGGGGCAGGAGATCGCCGAGTTGACCGACAGCGTGCCGTGGAAATGGTGGGCCAAGTACCAAAAACTCGACGANCAAAACGCCCGCGTNGAGGTGGTCGACCTGTTCCACTTTCTCATCAGCCTCGCNCAGACCCTCGGCATGAGCGCGGACGACGTGTTCGCCGCCTACGTGAAAAAGAACGAGGTCAATTTCCAGCGGCAGGACAGCGGCTACACCGAGAAAAACGAGGACGACTCACGCCACATTTGAGCGCCGCCCCATGAGCGATCCCAGCGCAGATATCGCCCGGGTGCTGGTTTCCGAGGAGGAAATCCGGCGGCGCGTCAGCGAACTGGCGGCCGAGGTGGAGGCCGACTTCGCCGGGCGCGACCTCGTCGTGGTCGGGCTGCTCACCGGCACGCTGATGTTCCTCGCCGACCTCGTCCGCGAAATCGATCTGCCGCTGCGTCTCGACTTCATNGGCGTCTCCAGTTACGGTGACGGCACCGAGTCGCGCGAACTCGTCTTCACCAAGGAAATGAAACTCGACGTGGCCAACCGCAACGTGCTCCTCGTCGATGACATCCTCGACACCGGCAAANCCCTCCGCGCCGTCATCGACAGGCTCAACGGCATGGCCCCGCGCCAAATCCGCACCTGCGTCCTGCTCTCCAAAAAGGCCCGGCGCGAATACGACATCCCCGCCGATTACGTCGGCTTCGAGATTCCCGATGAATTCGTCGTCGGCTACGGCCTCGACTACGCCGAAAAATACCGCAACCTGCCAAGCATCGGTGTGCTTAAGGAGTTGGCAGTGAGCAGTGAGCAGTAAACAGATGCGTATCAACGTAACATTCTGGTCGTACTTCCGGGATCACGCCGGTTGCTCGGAAACGGTAGTCGAACTCGAAACCGGAGCCACCTTGGCCAAGTTACACGAGATCGTTTGCGAGCAATTCCCCAAGTTGGCGGGCGCCCGAAACAGCGCGCTCAAGGCCGTCGGGATGGAATACGAGAGTGACGATTTCGTCCTGAGCGACGGGGATGATGTGTCGTTTTTCCCGCCGGTACAGGGCGGCTGAGCGATGAAGACCGAGTTAACCATCACGACCGACCCGATCGACGAGCCGGCCTTGGCCAAGCGCCGCGCGATGGGCGATGGCATGGGGGCGGTCGTTTGTTTTCTCGGCGTCGTGCGCGGGAGCGAGGGCGACAAAACGATCACCGCGATCGAGTACGAGGCGTTCGAGCCGATGGCGCGTCACCAGTTCGGGTTGTTGTTCGACGCGCTTGGCCAACGCTTGCCAGTGGAGTCGGTGCGCTTGGTTCACCGGATCGGCGTCGTGCCGGTCAACGAGCCGTCGCTCTGGGTGGAGGTGATCGCGCCGCACCGCGCGGAGGCGTTCGACGCCTGCCAATTCCTCATCGACGGCATGAAGCAAAAAGTCCCGATCTGGAAAAAACCGCTCCCGGTTTAGCCAAGCGACTCGCGGGCGTAGGCGAGGGCCTGTTCGCGGGTGGTGAGTTCGCCGGCGAGTTGGCGGTGGCGGATGTCATCGAGCAACTTCCCCAAGTCCGGCCCCGGCGCCTGGCCAAGCGCGATCAGGGCGGCGCCGTCGACGAGTGGCTGCTGCAGCTCCGGCTGGTTTTGAAACTCGGCGAACTTGGCCTGAAGAAACTCGTAGTTCTCCAGTTGGCCGCTTGAGGCGAGGCTGTCGAGCCGGTGCAGTGCCAACTCGTCCGGGAAGGTCGGGCGGAGGAACAGCTTGCGCAGCGTGGCCGGGCGCATTGCCTGCGCGTCCTTCAACTGCATGTGATGGCGCACGCAGGTATTCACCGCGGCACTGTCGACCTTGGGAAAGCGCAGGCGGTTCATGATTTCGAGCGTCATCTCCGCGCCAACGGTTTCGTGGCCCAGAAACCGGATGCGCCCGTGGTCGTGGGTCTGCGTCACCGGCTTGGCGACGTCGTGCAGCAGGACAGCCCAGGTGAGCGTCGTGCCAGCGCCGGCCGGCAGTTGACTTAGCATGAGGCGAATGTGGGTGAACACGTCGCCCTCCGGATGGTGCTCAGGCGGCTGTTCGCAGCCGAGGGTGGCGGCCAATTCCGGCAGCAACTCCGGCAGCAACCGGCTGTCGTTCAGCAGGTCGAGTCCGCGCGCGGCGTACGGTGGCCGGAACAGTTTCAGCAATTCGTCACGAATGCGCTCGGCGCTCACCTCGCGGATCGCGGCGGCGTGTTCCTGCGCGGCGGCGAATGTCTCCGGCTCGATGTCGAAGCCCAGCTGCGCGGCGAACCGCACGACGCGCAGCAGGCGCAGCCGGTCCTCGCCGAAGCGCTGCGCCGGGTCGCCGATGGTACGGATACGCCGCGCCTCGAGGTCGGCCTGACCGCCGACCCAGTCGTGCAGCTCGTCGGCGAGCGGATCGTAAAACAGTCCGTTGATGGTGAAGTCGCGCCGCAGTGCATCCTCTCGCGCGTCGGTGAAACGCACGCGGCCGGGGCGCCGCCCGTCAACGTAGCCGTCCTCGGCCCGGAAGGTAGCCACTTGGTATTCGTGCCCGCCCTCAAGCACGAGGATCACGCCGAATTGTTTGCCCACCGGGATGGTCTTGGGGAACAACGACTCGATCTCGTCCGGCTTGGCGTCGGTGGCGATATCGTAGTCAACCGGCGCTTGGCCAAGCTGGGTGTCGCGCACGCAGCCGCCNACCCAAAACGCCTGAAACCCGGCCCCGGCCAGGCGCTTGGCCAAGCGAAGCGCGCCGGCCTTGAGGCTGTCGATTGGGGTGCTGGCGGTGTCGGACATGGCGGGGCGGCTCGGGCCGTTGAGCCGGTTTTCCCTCGAAAACCAGCCGTAATCAAGCCGCGGAACGCGCCGCTGCGAGACCGAAGGCCTGTTTCGCTAATTGCCTTTTCGGCGTTTGACGCCTCGACTAACCTCCCGCGCGTGCTGGATCAGCGCAAGACAGGCGAAAAGATGCTGCGCGGCATCCCCGCATCGCAGGGGGTGAGCCGCAGCCGTGTGGTGGTGCTGGATCGCACCCGGATCGACCCGGCCAAGTGGGGCATCGTCGAGGCCGACTTGGCCAAGGAGGAGGAACGNCTCAAGGCATCGCTGGCGGACACACGGAGCCAGATCGTCGCCATGCAGGATCGGCTGCGCGAGGCGATGGGCGCCAAGGAGGCGCTNATCTTCGACTCACACCTGCTCGTACTGGAGGACCCGATGTTGCTCGAGGAGGTATCGCGCTTCATCCGCGAGGACCTGGTGTCGGCCGAGTATGCCTTTTATCAGGCATCGGAAAAATACGCCAACGCCCTGGCCAAGGTGGAGGACTCCTACCTGAGCGAGCGCGCCGCCGACATTCGCGACGTGACGCAGCGGGTGTTGGCCAACCTCATGGGCCGGCCGACCTGCGCCGACCTCGCCGACCTGGCCGAACCGTGCATCGTGGTGGCCCACGACCTGACACCGTCCGACACGGCGATGATGGATCCGGCAAAAGTGCTCGGCTTCATCACCGAGGTCGGCAGCCGCACGTCGCACACGGCCATCCTCGCAAGGTCGCTGCGCATCCCGGCGGTGCTCGGGTTGAGCGGGGCGGTCGGTGAGTTGCAGAGCGGCCAGTCGGTGCTGATCGACGGCTTCAACGGCTTTGTCGTCATCGAGCCGTCAGACCAGACGCTCTTCGAGTACGGCCAACTGGTCGAGCGGCAGGCCTCGATCGAGGAAAGCCTCGAGGTCATCCACGACGACGCGGCCGAAACGAAAGATGGCCACCGGATCATCCTCTCCGCCAACATCGAGCGGGCGGCCGATGTCGAGGGTGTCCTACAAAGCGGCGCGACCGGCGTCGGCCTGTTTCGCACCGAGTTCCTGTTCATCAACCGCAGCGACCTGCCGGACGAGGAGGAACAGTTNGCNGCNTNCCGNCNNGTNNCCGAGTCGCTCGCGCCNGNNCCNGTGATCATCCGCACGCTCGANCTNGGCGGCGACAANCTGCTCTCGCACGTCAACGTCGCCGATGAGATGAATCCGTCCCTCGGCTGGCGCGCCATCCGGCTCTGCCTCGAGGAGAAGGACCTGTTCCGCACGCAGCTCCGCGCCATCCTGCGGGCCAGCGTCTTTGGCGACCTGAAAATCATGTACCCGATGGTCTCCGGCGTGGAGGAACTCGAGGCCGCCAATGTACTGCTCGACGAATGCCGCGACCAGCTCCGCGCCGAGGGCACCGCATTCGCCGATGCCATCGAGATCGGGGTGATGATCGAGACGCCGTCCGCGGCGATGATCGCCGACAGCCTCGCGCGGCGCGTCCAGTTTTTCAGCATCGGCACCAACGACCTCATCCAGTACGCGCTGGCCGTCGACCGGATGAACGAAAAGATCGCCCACCTTTACGAGCCGACGCATCCCGGTATCCTGCGCCTGATCAAGGCCACGGTGGACGCCGGCCAGGCGCACGACATCTGGACTGGCGTTTGTGGCGAGATGGCCGGGGACCTGGCCGTCGTGCCGCTGCTGCTCGGGCTGGGCGTGGCCGAGTTGAGCGTCACGCCGTCGATGGTGCCGCGTGTCAAGATGCTCATCCGCAGCATAGAGATGTCGCAGGCGCGGGAGCTGGCGGCGTTTGCGCTGGACAGCGATTCGCCGAAGGAAATCCTCACCCGTGCCGAGGCGTTGGCCAAGGCGGCCGTGCCGGATTTTTTCGAGGGCTCGACGTAACGACAAGCCATTCATTCTCGCGGACCGTTTTGGATTCCTCCTCAGGGAGAAGGTGGCCGAAGGCCGGATGAGGGTGAACGGTTTGCAGTTTTATTAACGGTCTCGGCTTGGCCAAGCGTTCTCCCTCTCCCCCGCCCTCTCCCGCTGGGAGAGGGAGCTGCGGCGGGCGCATGAACGCACTTGGCCAAGCGCGTTACGGCTGCCAAGCCTTGAATTCCGGCAAGCGGCGCACGTCAGTAAAGCGCGGGTCGTTCATCACCCGCTTGTGAATATTGTCCGCCGCCGCGTTGGTGGCCCGGCGCTGTTTGTCGAGCGCAAGCGCCTTGGCCAGGGAGGCCCACGAATCCGCCGTTCGGTTCCGCTGCGCCGCCTGTACCGCCGCCAGGTCGTACCAGCCCTCGGGGCTGTCCGGCATCTTGCGCGTCAGCGCCACCAGTGCCGACTCCAGTTGTTCCTGTTTGCCGAGGTGGTTGAAGAACTGGGCGGCCATCAGCAGGTTGGTCGTGTTGATTGATGGCTGCTCCACGGCGTTTGCCATCACGTCAGTCCCCTTTTGCGCTTGGCCAAGCTGCACATGCGTGGTCGCCAGATCCAGCGCAAGTTCGAAGTTGGCCGGCTCGGCGGCCAACCGCGCCTCGAGCTGCCGGAGCGCATCGCGTGCGATCTTGTCTTGCTGCTCGGCCTTGGTTCCCTGGCCGAGGTTTTGATAGACCGACGCGATGGTGAATCGGGTGCTGATTTCGAGCCCGGGCTGCTGCACCAGCGCGTCGATCAACTTGAGCGCCTGGTCGTTCTTTTTCAGCCGCAGATAGATCGTGGCCAACTCGAGCGTCACCCTGGGGTCGTCGGGATTGGCCGCGTGCCGTTGTTGCAGCCCGACGAGTTGCTGCTGGATTTGCTGGATCTCCGGATCGCCCAAGCCCAGCCCCTTTTCGGTGGCCGCCGGCTTGCCATCGAGCGCGCCGTTGAATTGAAAAATGCTCCGTTTCAGGTGAAGAAGCAACGGGCTATCGGGGTCGAACTGCTCGTAGGTCGCAATGAGTTGGATGGCGTCGTCGCGCCGGGCCGTCGCCGTTGCCTTGTCGCCCGCCCTGAATTCATCATACCCGAGAGAGAGCAGCAACTGGGTGAAGTGCGACAGTACTTCTGGACTGTAAGGGCAAAACGCCCAAGCCTGTTTGAGGGCAAATATGAATTCGCGCGTCATCCGGTCCTGCTTTTGTTTCATTTCGTTGCGCTTGGCCGCGTCGGACTCCTGCGAGATGGCGAGCTTGTAGTTGTTGATGCGCCAGCGATAGATATCAGCGATTGAGGTGCGCAACTTGCTGAACGCCTTCTGCGCTGCCTCGTCCCGCACGAACGCCGGGTCGCCAGTGTAGCCGTCGAGGTCCCACCGCCTGTAAGTCTTGATGGCCCAGTCGCCGATCTCCTTGACAGATGTGTCATCGGTAATCCAGTTGCCGGTAAGTCTTTCCTGGTAATTCGCCCAGAATAGGCGATCCTTTCGCATCATCTCGTCCGTGATTTCCGGAACCTCATCGCGATTAAGCTTCAGAATAATCCCATAAGGTGTAAGGTGCGGATACATCCACTCCAACGGAAAGCTCACCTCAATGAAAAAGTCACGTTCCGGATTTTTGTCGAACAAAAGCTTGGCCAACTTGGAGTTGATCTGCATGACCGAAACCTGCCCAGCCACGGAGACACGATCGCCAATGCGGTTGACGATCTCGCCCGGCTTCAGCGCGCCCGCTTTCTCGCGAGCATCTGCCTCCTGCAAATATTCCGCAAAAGCCATCTCCGCTTCGAGTTGGGACGGGGAATTCAGTTCGAGATCGGGATATAACCCCGCTTGGCCCGGCGCAACAAAGTCGGCCAGTAACTCGTCAATCAACCGCCGGTTCAACCGCACTCGAGCCTGTCTCCAGCGGATGTAGCGGCCGTTCTCCTCGATTCGCCTTGGCTGCGCTTGACCAAGCGCAACAACTTGCTCACGTAACGCGAGTGTTGTGTTTGAAAACTCGGCCCCAGCAAACGCGGCTTCATCCCAAATCGGGTCACCATCAACGATTGCATTGAATTCGCTCGCCAGAATTTCGCGGAGTGTGTCGTCGGAAGGCGGGTTGGCGCAGGCCTCCCTGCCGTTGTCAGAAAGCTTCCCAAGAATGAACCGTGCTAAATCATCCTCTTGCACAATGCGCTTGGCCAAAGCGCTTGGTTCCTCAATTTGTTCCGGCTTAAAATAGGAACCGCTCGTGCGCCGGTCGACCTCCCAGTCCGCTCCCATGCCAACCATCCACTTGTCAATGGAACCGGAAAGACCAAATAGGAAGTTGGTGCCCAAAGCACCCGATGCAAACGGGAGATAAGTTGGATCGGCTAGGTTCCAGTCGATCTGTTGACTGCGCTGATAGTGGGCGCGAACGGTATCGAGATAAGTGCTGTCAGCGAGCGCATTTTGGGTAATCAACGCAACATCGCGGCGGTCGAATTCTGGATCACGTCGCTTGGCTGGGTCGGTGAAACTCTCGGCAAAGATCATGTAGGTCGGGTTAAATCGGCCGGGATCGGTACCGCCAAACAGGATGGCGTTCTCCGACATCTCCGGATAAATCGGGCTACCATCCGCCTCCGTGTACGGCGGTGTGAACATATCGTGCCCGTACCAGAACCCAAACAGATGCCCGCGCTGCTCATTCTTCCCCCAGTGCGACAAAACCGACCACGCTGGAAGCATTGCCAGTACCGCCAAAACAATCATCGGCGATAACGATTGACCTTGGCTTCTCCCTTGTTGATCGCGATGCACTAGAAACAGTGCCGTCAGGAACACCACTAAACAAAATGCAAAACCACGCGTCCAGTGATTCAAGAAAAACTGTGTCTCGGCCAATTCAGTGGACCAAGCAACCATCGCAAAGGCAGCGGCCACGACAAGGCCTATACCAAGCCATATCCGTGTTTCACTATACCGCCGCACCACTAATGCGCAAAACAGCGTCAATCCAAAACCGATCCACATTGCGAGCAGCACGTGTGACGCCGCAAAAAACACCCGCGTCATGTCGCGCCCGTGCTTGTCCGGTGTCGGGTTGAGCAGGATCATCAGCAACCCAGCCAAGCAAATGTAAATGGCAAAAGACCCGATCATCCAGCCGCGCTCGCGATTCTTCATCTTCAACAGCAACGCAAACGGCAGAATCGCCAGCAGCATGAAAACACCGAATTCGTCCGCTGCCCCTTCGATATACATCTTAATCTGCCCAAGGAACTGGAAAAAATCAGTCGTCGGATTGGTCTGCTGATATTGGCCACGGGTAAACGCATGCATGAAGCCGAGCCAAGTCCTTGGGTATCCCCAGTTGATTGGAGGATTGGTCATTGAGGCCAATGGCATGAACAAGTAAAATGCTGCTCCCCCGACGTAGGCCAAGCCGCTCCAAATAACCTTTAGCCCGTCGCGTAGTTCTCGAACCGGATTGAAGCCACCCCTCCCTCCATCCTGTGCCAGTGTTACCAACCACATCAACCCCGCCACGGCGATAAAGCTCACGCCGAGCATATGGAACAGCACCTGCATTGGTGCGTTGCCACTGAACAACTCGGTCGCACCAACCGCCATCGCCACCAACACCAGCAGGTAAACCAGCGCGTTGACGGTGAAAAAATTTCGTCCCAACCGCGGGTGCGCGAACAAGATCACTGTTTCGATGCCCATCGCCGCCACAATCAGCGTCTGGTGGTTGCACAGACAGATGCCAAACCAGAAAAACGTCCAGTACAGGTAACGCATCCGCGCCGTGTCCTGCGTCCAGCGGTATAGGCAGCACAGAACCCCCATTAGTGAAAGCACACTCAACGTGTACACCTCCACGATGACCGCCTGGCTCCACATGAAACCACTGAAGCCGAGCATCAATCCCGCCACACAGCCGCCCACTAGCGTGATGCGCTTGGCCAAGCGCTCATCCACGCCACCAAGCCATTCAATGCTCTCAACAAGTCGCGCGGAAGCCCGGCAAGTCAGCAGTGCCAGCAGGCCGCTCGACAACGCCGCCGCGAAGGCCGACGACAACGCCACGCGAAATGCGATATTCGAGATTGGAACCAGCTTCGTGAAAAGCCATGTGTACAGTGTCCAGACCGGGTAACCGGGCGGATGCGGCACACCAGCGTACATCGAGCCCACTGCGAGCTCGCCGCAGTCCTCCAGCGTCAAGTCTGGCGAAATCGTCAGGCAATAGCCGAGCAGCGTCACCAGCGTCGTGATGCCGAACGCCAGCCAATCCACCGGCCGGAAAAACGACTCCCCGGCGGCGAGTGCTTTGTCCGTCTTCAGCCAAGCCGGCATCGGGTCGGCCGTAGTCGGCCGCGCCACAGTCGGCTTGGGGCGGCTTGACCGCTTCACTCGTTCTCTCTTGTTTTGCCCCATCAGGAATGCGCCGCGGCGCGAGGGCGGCCAAGCTAACACCCGGCCATGCCGAAAATCCATCCCCGAATCCGCACCGCATCATTGCCTGTTGCCACTTGGGACGGTTTCGCGGCAGAGTCGCCGCCGATGGTGTTGCCCCACAAGATCGCCACCCTGCTGTACTGTTTCGATGCCGACGACCGGTTACTGCTGCTCGAGCGCGCGCAGGAACCGAACCTCGGCAAATGGAGTCCGCCCGGCGGCAAGGTGCGCGCCGACCACGGCGAGTCGCCGTACGCCTGCGCCTGCCGCGAGGCACACGAGGAGATGGGGCTTACCCTCTGCCCAAGCGACCTCCATCTCACCGGCCTTGTCAGCGAGGACGGCTACGAAGGCAGCACGCATTGGTACATTTTTCTGTTCGAGGTGCTACCGCGCTTGGCCAAGCTGCCGCCGCCCTGCCCGGAGGGCCGGTTCGGTTTTTTTAACAACACCGATATGGCCAAGCTCGATGTGCCGCGCACCGACCGCGAACAACTTTGGCCGCTGTTCCAACAGCATCGGGGCGGCTTTTTCTCCGGGCATTGCCACTGCCTCGAGGGCGACGCCTTCGACTGGACGACCGAGGAGTCAATCCATGACTGACGAGCCGATCATCGACCTCAGCAGCGACGACTACTTCATGGGCGAAGCCCTGCGCCAAGCCATGAAGGCGTGGGATGCGGAGGAGGTGCCGATCGGCGCGGTGATCGTGCATGACGGCCGGATCATCGCCCGGGCGTTCAACCAGGTGGAACTGCTCAACGACGCCACCGCGCATGCCGAGATGCTCGCGCTCACCGCCGCCGAGGAGGCACTCGGGAACTGGCGGCTCACCGGCTGCACGCTGTTTGTCACCAAGGAGCCGTGCCCAATGTGTGCCGGGGCGATGGTGCATTGCCGGCTCGACCGCGTCGTGTTCGGCGCGCCCGACCCGAAGGGCGGCGCGGCCGGTGGCGCAATGAACCTGCTACAGCACGACGGCCTCAACCACCACTGCACCATCACCGCCGGTGTCGGTCAGGAACAGTGTGCCACCGTCCTGCGCGAATTCTTCGCCGAGCAGCGCGCCAAGAAAGCCGCCGAGAAAAACTGACCGCCTGGCCAGGCGCGGGATTTTACGAACCGCGAATGAACGCAGATGCACACGAACCTTTTTCCTTCTCTCCCGCTCGGAGAAGGTTTCTTTTTCATTCGCGCGGATTGGCTTTGATTCGCGGTTTCTCCCACCTTGGCCAAGCGCTTGGTTAAACCCAGACGTCGTTCGATGCGGTCAGGTCGCCTCCGGCGTCGCCGGTGTTGAGCACACCCTCGGGCTCCACCAGCATCAGCCGGCACTCCTCCCGCGCAACCGGCCGGTGCTCAACGCCCCTTGGCACAACGAACATTTCCCCGGCCTCCAGCCGCACAGCCCCATCCCGGAACTCGATGTCCAGCACGCCACTGACGACGATGAATGCTTCATCCGTGTCCGCATGGGAATGCCACACGAACTCCCCCTGAACCTTCACCAGTTTGAACTGGGTATCGTTCATCTCGGCAATGACACGAGGTGACCAATGTTCGCTGAAAGCGGAAAACTTCTCCTCAAGATTCAACGCCTCGTAATTCATTTGCCCTCGGCTTTCAATTCTTCACCCGTCTTGCCACCGTGTTTGCAGAAGAAAGTGTGATGCGCAAAAAAGAGTAACTCATAGATTATTGATCTAGATTGATCTCTTGCAAGATCCAGTCGGCGGCCATTCTATCCGCCCCTGCTGGAATCGTGTGGCCGCGTGGTTCAGGTAGAACATGAAGCGTTACCTTGCTAGGCAACTTATTTTTACGAGATTCCTTGGAAATTTCTCTTGCTAGTTGGACAGCATTATCGGTGTCCACCCGCTTATCCTGATCGCCGATGATAATCCAAACCTTTCGGCCAGCCAGATCATTAGCCCGATTGATCAGGTTGTACTTCTTAACCAGTTGGCATTTGCTGGTTAATTTGAATTCGCTTAACGCGGATAGGTCTGTCACTGGGGCAAAACCTGCAACACATTTCACCCTTGGATCGTGAATAGCGGCATGAAGTGCAAGAAATCCACCGCGCGAAGTTCCGCAAGCAGCGATTCTTTCTGGATCGGACAGCCCTTGCTTGACGAGGTGATCAAGAACCTTCGACAAGCGATTATTGAATTCTGCAACGAAGTCCGAATCCCGAGCCGCTCGATGACTCCAGCCCAACAGCCCTTCGGGTTCTCCGTCAACCTGTTGATCACCGTGACAAGGCAGATTAATTGAAACACAAAGGAACCCGCGCTTGGCCAATTGATTGGCGCAGTGACGGTAATACGCTGAGTTCAATGTGTTCTGTATGGTAGTGGCCAACACGATTAAGGTCGGAGCCGGGTGTTCGTGCTTGGTGCTGCCCCAAATGCCAAACTCAATCCCATCAGGGGTATGCATCAATAGTACTTTTGGCTTAGCCTCTGCAATGACACTCACAACACCAGCCAAAAGCACGGCTGCGATTGTTGTGAGTAGGAGGTGTTTCATTGCCCTTCGGCTTTCAATTCCTCGCCCGTCTTGCCGCCGTGTTTGCGGAGGATTTCGGCTGTTTCGGATTTGTCCTTGGCCCAATCTAGCGGCGTTTCGCCACCTGAATTCTCGGTGTTCACATTGGCACCTTTGGCGATCAGCAACTCGACGAGTTGCTCCTGACCCGTCCAAGCCGCATCATGCAACGGTACCCATCCACCTTTTCTTTTCATATTAACATCTGCCCCCTTGCCAATTAGCATTTCGGCGACATCCTTGTGACCTCCGTAAGCCGCATAGTGCAAAGGGGTCCATTCCCCTATAACTGCATTCGTGTTCACATCCACCCCCTCTGCCAGGTGTTGCTTCACGGCTTTGATGTTTCCCCTTTTGGCAGCGACGTGAATGGAATCTTCCTCAGCACTTTTGCCGCCGTGTTTGCGGAGTAGGTCGGCGGTTTCGGTTTGATTATCCCTACTAGCCAAATCCAGTGGAGTCCCTTGGTAGCCGGGCCATGTACTAACCGCATTCAAATCTGCACCTTTGGTAATTAACAATTCGACGACTTCCTTGTGACCTTCAGATGCCGCAATATGCAAAGGTGTTATATGAGCAAAACCTATATCTTCCACATTCACATCCGTACCATCAGCGATGTACTTTTTTATAGCTTCGATGTTTCCCTGATAGGCAGCATCGTAAATTCCGATCCATGGTGATTTGGCTGTCGGCGGTACTGGTTTCGATTCTGGCTTTGCAGCTTCGGCAACTGGTTCAACTGGTTTCGATTCTGGTGCTGGAGCTGACTGCTGCGACTCACCACACCCCACCAGCACCACGGCTGCGATTGTTGTGAGTAGGAGGTGTTTCATTTGGCAGCGGCTTTCAATTCTTCACCCGTCTTGCCGCCGTGATTGCGGAGGAGGTCGGCGGTTTCAGTTCGTTTCCACTTGATGGCATTATCTAGTGGTGATTCGCCATATTTATTCTTTTCATTTACATTCTCACCTTTAGTAAAAAGTGGAAAATATCATTGTACTCCAAAAGATTCATCTACCCAAACTTGAAATTAGATCTTGCTGCTCCGTAAGTATCCTATGCCCCTTCCTGATGAAGGCTAGGTCTAATTGCAAAGCAAAATAATCATAATCTCCCTTTCGAATTATGTGCTGATCGACTATTTCTAGCGGAGCATATCCTATTTCCTCTAAGTAACTAATGTGCTCGAAAAAATCAGGGACATTTTCATTGTATGCCCCCACAAAAGGGACTTCCATTATAATTATTTCATTATTTATAATAGTTTCTTTCCCTCCTTTTAGTATCGGTATTTCTGCACCCTGTGTATCTATTTTAATTAATTCTGGCCCTGAAGAAAAATGCCCATGAAACTCAGCATCTAAAGTCGTTGTTTTCCGTTTACGGAGTGCGCAATTCTTAAAATACCCCGTCATTTCTTTGTACATGGAATCTCCTGTATTTCTCATTTCATACCAGTCACGCATTTGCTCGCGCTCGTCCAATAAGACATTTCTGTATGAGAACTGCTGTTGGTCGTCGAATCTTTTTAATTCTATATAATCGATCGGTTCGACCATCGTCACGTTAGAGTTCCCAAAGACGTTATGAGCAATTTCAGCCCAATGGCCGTGATGTGCTCCAATATCCAAAACATTTGTAGGATTAAATCCGAGACTTTTTAGTTTTTCCAGAAATTTAAGCATTTAATACATGGTGTTAAACTTGATAAAAGGAGAGGCATTGAAAGTTTTATCCAGTAATTTAGCTCTTTAATTATTGAATTATTTTTCTTGAGTTAATTCCTCGATCCAACTCTCCCATCCTTTTGCATTATGTGTCCATGTATGATGGGCATGTAACCAATCTAATTGTGAGCGCAATTGCTGCTCCACACTCTCAGGGTGCTCTTTCATACGTCTTAGTTCGGAAATGGTCTTTTCGGAAAATGCCTCAATGTAATCATTTGGATCTTTATGATTGGGTATAAGAACTGCATATCCCCCACTTGTCTCAGATAGGGCACCCAAATCTGTTGTTACAGCCAAACAACCTGCCGCTAATGCTTCTCTTAGCGCAATGCAGTGAGTTTCAGGGAATGTGTTAGGATAAGCAAACAAAGAAGCCGCGCGTAATTCCAATGCGAGTTGAGCCTGCGGAATTGAGCCACACAGTTGAATACCCTCTATGCTTTCAGCAAATTCAAAGATTTGTTTTAGTTCGTCAAATTCTGATTGATCATATCTCGCCATGCTTGAAAATACTTTTAAGCGAACATTGGGTATAGCTTCCTTTATTTTTAAGAATGCATAAATAAGTAAATGAAGACCTCTATAAGGAGCACTCGTATAAACCAACGTTGGAGGTTGAGCCATCATTTCAAGAATGTTAGTCTCTTTTGGAAATAAATTTTCAAATGCTTTTGCAAATCCATGGCCAAGATTTACGCAAAGGTTTGCCTGTAAGCCAAATTCATCTGAGTACCTTTCCATTTGCCACGTTCCAACAAAAGCAAAAGCATCCCATTTATTTCTTACAGCATTCTCTTTAAGAGCGGCACTGGACGGTTCATCATGAGAATGGCCAGTCCAAAGAACCCATTTGACGCTATTTGAACAATATGGTCGAAAAGATGCCGCTATTGAAGCACCCAAAACACCAATCACTATTTGTGGTTTAAACTTATGGAAAACATTCTTTAAATGCTCATTAGATAATGGGCTGCAAAGTACACCCAATGACTTTTTCTCTTCTGTAATATTATTTAATAATAAGACTTCATGCCCTAAATTCGCTAATTCTGCAGTCAAATAGCAAACAGCTGATTGCATACCTCCCAACGCACGACTATTAACAGTTGAAGGATCATATTCAGCTGGATATGTATCAATAAAAGCTAATCGCATAATGGTTTATATTGCTTTTTCTTCTTCATCTAAGTGTGCATAACACGTAAACACTCCCATCCTGACCAATAGTAAAGTCGTGATTAGTATTT
>NYYJ01000029.1 GCA_002686755.1 Verrucomicrobiales bacterium | reverse complement strand
GGTTTTCTGGTTGGCGAAGGGGTTGCCATGACCGGCAACGCTGTTGCCCCACAAAAAAACTGTCCACCTGTGCCCGGCGAGTTATCCTTTGGCTCATCTGGTCATGCGAATTTTTTTCTCCATTATCACCGCGCTTTTTTTTGCGAACGTTAGTCTGGGGGCTTCTGCGGACAAGGTGTCAGGTGCTTCGGGCCTCAAGGAATTGGGCATCACTTACACGCTCAAGAAATCAACGGCCCCGATTCCCAACAAGATTCATGTGCTGCGCATTGATCTGGGCTTGAACAGGGTGAAACCGAAAGTCGCGCTGGGCCCGGATCCGGATGGGGATGGCCCGGCGGAAGTGGCGTTGACCGACCCGAGGAAACTGGCCTCAAGCCCTTCGGTGTTGGCGTTTGTGAACACCAATCCCTGGGATAGTTTTCCCAATGCTCAGGGGCGAAAGAATCGTAGCTGGTACGCCGGTCAGCCGGTGGATATCCATGGTCTGGCGGGTACCCAAGGCAAAATGCGCAGTGCCATGGGGCCCAGCAATGCGTCGGTGTGGTTTGACGCAAAGGGGCGGGCTCATTTTGGGCATCAAGCTGAAGATAAACCGCAGGAGGCCACCACTGGGTTTCAGCTGATCCTTTCCCAGGGCAAGCTGACGGTGGGTATGGGTGGGGCTCGTCATCCGCGCACGGCGCTGGGTACGGATGAGAAGGGGCAAATTCTCTGGTTGGCGGTTGTGGATGGCCGGCAGCCTCGTTACAGCGAGGGGATGAACATGCACGAACTGGCGAGTGTAATGAAGGAACTGGGCTGCTGGACTGCGACGAACATGGATGGAGGAGGCAGCAGCATCATGGGGCTGATGGGGCAGGACGGTAAATTGAAGGTGATGAACCAACCTTCAGACCGTTCTTTTGGCCGGGTAAAAATCCGCCCCTTGCCAATGGTTCTTACCATCACAAAGTCTCCGAGGTTAAAGGAATAAGGTATATGGCCTCGTTAGAAAAAATATAGAGACCTACAAACTCATTCTCAGGATTGAGGATTGATTTAATGTGAGATCCTTTGAACTTGTGTACTTAATTTTTGTAACCTCTAACTTAAACACTCTGTCTATTGGCCCTCAAATTATTGAGCAGATATGAAAATGCAATCTAATCTAAAATTGACTAAAGGGATAAAAAGTGAAGTTACAAAATTGAGCCTCATGATTACTATTCTGTTTGGTCTGGTTTTTGCCGAGGCAAAGCCGCCAAATGTTGTCGTTATTTTGACAGACGATCAGGGATATGCAGACATTAGCTTTAACCCTGATCACCCGAAGGAGGTGGCTACGCCGCACATGGATGCACTGGCGCGTGAGGGGGTCTTTTTCTCTCAGGCCTACACGAGTGGCGCGGTGTGTTCGCCGACGCGTGCCGGCCTGATGCTTGGGCTGTATCAGCAACGGATGGGCATCTACACCGCCGGGGACGGCGGGCGCGGATTTAATCCGCAGACGAAAATCTTCCCGTCCTTTTTGCCGAATGATTACACCAGTATGGTCGTTGGCAAATGGCATATGGGCCTCGACACGGACTATCCGAAACTCAGCATGCACGCGCTGAACCGTGGCTTCGACGAGTGCTACAAGTTCATGGGCCGTGGCGGTCACGATTACTTCAAATTGCAAGGCGTCAAGGGCACGGACTACGCCCCGATCTACCGCAATAAAACGCGCCTCAAGGACTCCGATTACAGCGGGTACCTGACNACNCGNTTNACGGAGGAAGCGGTGGCATTCATCGATCGCCANGAACAGAAACCGTTTTTCCTCTACCTCGCCTACAACGCCGTCCACTCCCCGGCGCAGGCTCCCAAGGANGACATNGAGCGGATGCAAAAACGGTTTCCGCACCTCGACAAAAAGCGGGCGATTTTGCTGGCGATGCTAGAGCATCTCGACAACGGCGTTGGCGCCGTGGTGAAGAAGCTCAAGGCCGAGGGTGTTTGGGATAACACGCTCCTGTTTTTTCTCACGGACAACGGCGGCTCCAAGGCGATGCAGGCCAACAACGGCCGGCTGCGCGCCTTCAAGGGCAGCCTGTACGAGGGCGGCATCCGCACGCCGTGGATCGTGAGNTGGCCGGCGAAATTTGAAGGCGGTCGAACCCTCGATCAGCCGGTGATCTCGCTCGATATTCTGCCCACCGTGGTCGAGGCCACCGGCACCGGTCGCTTGGCCAAGCGGCGGTTTGACGGCAAGAGTCTGCTGCCGCTGCTCACCGGAAAAACGACCGAACACCATCCGGTACTCTTCTGGAACAGCGGCGAGGAAAAGGCCGAGTGGGCGGTGCGCGAAGGCAACTGGAAAGCCCACAGCCTGCGCGGCAAACTTGAGTTGTTCGACCTCGCGAACGATCCCTCGGAAAAGACAAATCTTGCAGCCAAGCGACCGGACCTGGCCAAGCGCTTGGCCAAGCGTCACACCAACTGGCTGGCGGAGATGCGCCGCTCGGCTACCGAACACGGCTTGGCCAAGCACAGGCAAAAAGCCACCCCGGAAAAGCCAAGCGCCCGGGAAGCGAAGCGCGAACAAAAACGGGCTGAACGCAAAAAAGCACGCCAACGAACCAATAAAAACAAGTGACCATCCTCCGCAATTTCACCGCACTGTTTTTCTTTATAGCCGCAATAAACTTGGCCAACGCCAAGCCAAACGTGCTGCTGATTGTTTGCGACGACCTCAACACTCACGTCAGTACCTCCGGTTTTCCGCACATCAAAACGCCGCACCTCGACCGCTTGGCCAAGGCGGGGGTCACCTTCAACCGCGCCTATTGCCAGTACCCGGTCTGCGGGCCGTCGCGGGCGTCGTTTCTCAGCGGCCTGTACCCGGAGTCATCCGGCGTGCTGAATAACAAGGTCGACATCCGCAACACTCGCCCCGGCACGGTGTCGCTGCCGCAGTTCATGAAGGAGAACGGCTACTGGACCGGCGGTGTCGGAAAGATTTTTCACTCCGCACGCCACGAGCCGGGCGATCTCGGCTGGGACGAATATCACCGTTTTGAGAACGACGAGTTTCCTTTCGTCGCCAAGGCTCGAAAAAAATTCGAGGCGAAACACGGCTCCGTCGAGCGCGGCAAAACCCGGCGTCAGTGGAAGGAAAAACTGCAGGGCATGTTCACCCAGACCCGCGGCCAGCAGCAGCCGGGCTACGGGCCAAGCGGGCTAAACGACGCCCAACACCGGGACGGACGCAATGCCCGCAAGGCCGTCGAGTGGCTCAATAAAGAGAGCTTCGGCGACAAGCCGTTTTTCATCACCGTCGGCATCCACAAACCGCATGTGCCGTTCATTGCGCCGCAAAAATATTTCGACCTTTACCCCCGGCAGAAACTGCAGTTCGACCTTAGCCCGGCCAACGACTGGGACGACATTCCGCGCTTGGCGATGGTCAAGCGCTTCGGCGGATTTGGCTTCGAGTTGGGGAGGGAAAACGACGCCCTGCGGCGCGAGTACACGCAGGCCTACCACGCTTGCGTGTCGTTCGTGGACGCACAAATCGGGCTGATCCTCGACAAGTTGAAATTGCAAAAACTTTGGGATGATACGATCGTGATTTTCACGTCCGACCATGGCTATCACTTGGGCGAACATTTCATGTGGGGGAAGGTGACGTTGTTCGAGGAGTGTGCCCGTGTGCCGCTGGTCGTGCGCGTGCCCGGCGTCTCACCGGCAGGGGCGACCAGCGACGGCTTGGTCGAGACCATCGACCTGTTCCCGACGCTGGCCGAGTTGTGCGGCTTGGACGCCCCGGCGCATCTTCAGGGCCAAAGCTACACGAGCCTCATCCGAAAACCGGACACCCCCGGTAGGCCAAGCGCGTACACGGTCGTGTCGCGAGGCACTCAGCTCGGCCGCTCCATCCGAACCAAGCGCTGGCGCTATGCCGAGTGGGGCGAAGCCAAGGCCGCCGAGCTGTACGACCTACAGCGTGACCCAAGGGAGTACACCAACTTGGCCAAGTCCCCCCAGCACCGCAACATCGTCAGGCAAATGAAATCCCGCTTGGCCAAGCGCCAAAGCCAAGCGGAGTCGGCCCGAAAACCGGCCGGAAATTAGCTTTTTATTCCGTCTCTTTTTTCTGGCAAAACTTGGCCTGGGGCATAGCCTCCCAATCCCAACAGGATAGCGATGCTGACTTTTTTCGATGGCCAAGAGCCGATGAGCCGACGGAAGTTGCTCCGAGTGGGCACACTCGGCCTTGGCGGTCTCTCATTGTCGTCGCTGCTCGGCGTCAAGGCTTTGGCCAATGGTCAGCCGAACCCGCTCACCGGCAAGTCGGTGATTTTCCTGTTTCAGCAGGGCGGCCCGAGTCAGCACGAGACGTTTGACCCGAAGCCGGACGCGCCGTCGGGCGTACGCTCGGTCGGGGATGTGATCCCGACCTCGGTTCCCGGGGTGCATTTCAGCGGCTGGCTGCCGCGCTTGGCCAAGCTGGCGCACAAGTTCACGGTGGTGCGTTCGTTCAGCACGCAAAACTCGGGACACAACATCCAGCCGATTGTCAGCCAGTCGTCCAAGGAGGCCAACATCGGCGTGCACTTCTCCCGCTTGGCCGGTGTGACCCGGCCGGACTCGGGCGTGCCGACCAACGTGGTTCTGTTCCCCCGCTCGGTGAATCCGGATGTGCCGGGGCCGGAGGCGCGCGGCAATATTTCGGCGACCGGCCCGTACAGCAAAAGTTACGCCCCATTCATCCCGGGCAAGGGCGGCCAGTTGCAGGATGACATGAATCTGGCCATGCCGCGGGAGCGGTTTTTTGAGCGACGCAAGTTGTTGGCCGGCTTGGACAGTCTCAACCGGGCGGTGGACCTCACCGGTCAGGTGGGAACGCTTGATGACATCCAACAGCAGGCCGCGGAGGTATTGCTTGGTGGAGGTGTGTCGAGGGCGTTGGACTTGTCGCAGGAAGACGCGAGGACTTTGGCGCTCTATGACACAAGCCAATACGTCCGTGGCAAAAAATGGAACTCGGTGTCCCGCGGCACGAAGGGCTACTACAATGCCCAGGCCGGCACGATCGGCAGGCTGCTCCTTCAGGCGCGGCGGTTGTGCGAGGCCGGCTGCGGCTACGTGACCATCCACGCGAGCTACGCCGGGGTGTGGGACATGCACGCCGATCAGAACAATCTCAACATGCGCGACGGCATGGAGGCGGTTGGGTACAGTTTTGACCACGCCGTGGCGGCGTTCGTTGAGGACTGTGAGGCCCGCGGGTTGTCTGACAAGATCATGCTCATCTGCTGTGGTGAAATGGGCCGCACGCCCACGCTCAACAAACGCGGCGGTCGCGACCACTGGGCGCGCCTGGCGCCGCTGATGCTTTACGGCGGCGGCATCGACAGCGGGCGGGTCATCGGAAGGTCGGATCGTCTGGGAGGTGAGCCGGTGACCGATGCGTTCGGGCCGAGGCACCTCATTTCAACCATTCTCCGCACGGTTATCGACTCAGGCCAACTGCGACTCATCCCCAACGCCCCCGGGGAAATCACCGATCTTATCGACCATCCGCCGATCACCGGGCTTGGATGACTGCGTTTGGCCAGGTGCCTGGCCTCCGTACCCGGAGATCACTTGCCGGTTTTGGTTGCGCCGATGCAGTGGAGGTGGCTGTGGGTGCGGAGGAAAAACTGTTGCTGGCTAATCGCCGGGCTGGCGGATACCGGTCCGCCGATTTCGTTTTGTGCGACGATTTCAAATGTTTCGCCGGGGCGAACGACGGTCGTCAAGCCTTGGTCGGAGACGAAGTAAACCAGACCATCCGCTGAAACCGGTGACGGGCTGTGGCCGCCGGGAAGCCGTTCCATCCAGTGGCGTTTGCCGGTTTCGGCATCGAGACAACTGGCGATCCCGCTGTCGGCGACCATTAGCAGGTAGCGTCCGGCGATGATAGGCGAGGGGACATAGGCGGCGCCGCGAGTCGTGCGCCAGGCGATGTGCGTGTCGGTGACGTTGCCCTTGCCGCCGGGCCGTATCGCTACAGTATGCCGCTCCGGGTAGCCGCCGGTCGCAAAGACGTATTTCCCATCGTAAACCATAGATGCAACAAACTGCTCAGTCGGGCCATCCACAATCCAGTGGCGCTTGCCGTTGCGCGGATCGTAACTGGCGACGCAAAGGCTGCCGGACAGGATCATCTGCGTGCGGCCGTCGATCTGTCGTATGATCGGCGTGACGTAGCTGCGGGTTTTGTTTTCGCGCCGGGTTCGCCAGCGTTCCCTGCCGGATTGGCGCTCGAGCGCGACGAGATAGGCGTCGCCGTCGTGGTCGCCGTTGATGATCACCAACTCCTCAAAAAGCACCGGGCAAGTGTTGAAGCCATGCGCGCTGACGAAGTCGCCGACGGTGGTTTTCCACGTTTCGTTTCCGTCCAGGTCGTAGGCGGCGACGATGATCTTTCCCGGAGTGATGAGGCGCTCGGAGCCTACATTCGGCGCGACAACCCTGTCACCCTCGGCGCGCATGAACGTGACGTAAACCTGTCTGCCGTCCGTGGCCGGAGTGCCGGAGGCGCGGCTATTGAGTCGGTGAATCGACTCGGGCGGCGACTGCACAACGTCTCGTCGCCAGACAGTTTGGCCGCTTGGCCGGTCGAGGCAGATCAGGATGCGCTTGTTTTTTTTGGTAAGGCTGCTGGTGAGGAAAACCTTGTCGCCCCAAATGATCGGCGACGAGTGGCCCTCGCCGGGGATGGCGACTTTCCAGGCAATGTTCCGGGTGCTGCTCCACCGGGTCGGGATGCCCTTTTCAGCGCTGACCCCGTCGCCTCCCGGCCCCCGCCAACCCGGCCAGTTTTCGGCGAAGAGCAATGCTGGCACAAAAAAGAAGATGACAACCAAGCGCATGCCGGGAGTCTAGTCCGCTTGGCCAAGCGCACAAGAATCAACTCCGCACCCTTGTCCCGGCCTTTTTCTTGCAGTCGCTTTCGGTGAATGGGATGATTGTCGTTATAGGGTCGGCCGGCTTTTTCAGTTGGCGCAATGCACAAGTAAAGTTGGATCTCAATGAACGTCGCGTTTTTCACCGGCATACGGGCGGTGGAGGTTCTTGAACGGCCGAGGCCGGTCTTGGAGCGGCCGGGCGATGTGCTGGTACGTATCGACACGCTGGGTGTGTGCGGGTCGGATATTCATTACTACACGGCGGGGCGCATCGGCGGCCAGGTCATCGAGCACCCGGCCACGCTGGGCCACGAGTGCGCCGGCACTGTTGCGGAGGTGGGTGCCGGCGTCGATCGGCTGGCCAAGGGGCAGCGCGTGGCCATCGACCCCGCGATCTCGTGCGGTGACTGTGACCAATGCCGGGCGGGCCGGGCGCACACTTGCCGCGACTTGCAGTTCCTTGGCTGCCCGGGCCAGGCCCCGGGCGCGGCGGCGGAGTACATCACGATCGACGCCGGGTCGTGTTACCCAATACCCGACTCGATGACGATGGTGCAGGCCGCGCTGGTCGAGCCGTTGTCGGTGGCCGTTCACGCGCGGCGGCTTGCGGGTCTGCAGCCCGGAAGCGCGGTGGGCATCCTGGGAGCGGGGCCGATCGGTTTGTGCACCCTCCTGTCAGTGCGCGCACTTGGCCCGTGCCGGGCTTTCGTCACCGATCTGCTCGACAACCGGCTGCGCTTGGCCAAGCGCTGCGGTGCCGACTGGACAGGCGTGCCGACGCGCGGGGACGCGGTTGCGGACATTCTGCAGGAGGAACCGGGCGGGTTGGACTGTGTGTTTGAGTGCGCCGGGGAACAGGCGGCGCTCGACCAGGCGGTCGAGTTGCTCAAGCCGGGCGGCGTACTGGTGCTGGCGGGCATTCCGGAGGGGGATCGAATACACTTTCGAGCCGACGCGCTGCGCCGCAAGGAGCTTCAGTTGCAAAACGTCCGCCGACAAAACGACTGCACACGGGAGGCGATCGATCTCGTGGCCAGCGGGGCGGTGGATGTTAATCCTCTTGCGACGCATCACTTCGGCTTGGCCGAAACGAAGGCGGCATTCGACCTCGTGGCGGACTACTCGGACGGGGTCGTCAAGGCGATCATCCACGTATCCGGTTCGCCAAATCAACCGGGATAGCGCCTCACGCCGGGTGGGCCGGGGCGAGCCTCGCAACGGTTAATTCGGCTAAAAACACGAATAAAAACGGGCATTTCACCCCGCTTGGCCAAGGGCAGAGTCCGACTCGTAGCCTCTGCAATCTGGACTCAGTCTCAAAAAATAGCTTGCACGGTGTCTGTTTTTTGGCGATGAGTCGCGTCGCTTTTTGCGATGGCGACGATATTGGACATGGCGCTTGGCCAAGCGGGCTCGACTGACCCGCTGATTTGTCACTGTTTTCAGGTGACAGCGTCGGCGATTCGCCAGGCGATCGACGAGGGCGGCGCGGCGCGGGTCGAGGAGGTGTCACGGTTGACCGCGGCCGGTTCCGGGTGTGGCAGTTGCCAATGCCGCATCGAGCGGTTGCTGGCCGGGCTGCCGGCTGAGTGTGGCCCGTGTGCGCTCTGCCCCGGTTGCGGTAGTGTCCGCACTCTTTGCGACTGTCACGCCGCCTAGGTTGTCTACTGGGGCCGAGTGTGGGATTAGGTCTCATTGTCAAAAAAATCTTATTTCATTTTCCGCATCTGTTTGGTGTACAATCGGCGTGTGTGAAACTGGATTCCGTCCTGCCCGAATACCGGGCGGCGGAGTTGCAACCAAAAACAAATCATGAAAGGAAACGAACAAGTCATCGAGGCGTTGAACGCCGGCCTGACCATTGAGCTGACGGCGATCAACACGTACTTCATCCACTCCAAGATGCTCCGTAACTGGGGCCTGAACAAGTTGGCCGACTACTACTACGCGGAATCGATCGAGGAGATGAAACACGCGGACGAGGTCATCGACCGCATTTTGTTTCTTGATGGAATACCGGCCATCTCCCGCTACGACGTGATCAACGTGGGCGACACTCCAAAGGAACAGATCGAGAACGGCATGGCGCTGGAGATCAAGGGGGCGGCCACCTACAACGAGGGCATCAAGCTGTGCTCGGAGGTGAAGGACAACTCCAGCCGCGAGTTAATGGAGCGCATGGTGGTCGAGTCAGAGCAAAGCATCGACTGGGCAGAGGCTCAGTTGGACCTCATCAAGATGGTCGGCATAGAAAACTACCTCGCCCAGCAAATGGAAGGCGGCGGCGGCAAGTAGCCGTATTGGCCAGCCAACTGGCTGGAAGTTATAGGCGGGTTGCCTGCTCAAGGGGTTGACGAAACGAGGGTTCTGCTGGAAGACTTCCCGGCGTGAAGCCAGTGATCGTTCTCAAAGCCTGTGTTCTGTCTGCGTTCCTGTTTGCTGCGGGAACTCTCCACGCCGCGAAGCCGAACTTCGTCATCATTTTTACCGATGATCAGGGGTACGGCGACTTGGGTTGTTTTGGGTCGAAGACCATCAAGACGCCGAACATCGATCGAATTGCGAAGGACGGGAGGAAATTCACGAGCTTCATGGTGGCCTCGCCGGTGTGCACGCCGTCGCGAGCGGCGTTGTTGACCGGCTGCTATCCCAAACGCGTGGGCATGCACCAGCACGTGCTGTTCCCGGCCTCGACCAAGGGGTTGAACGCCAAGGAGCATACCATCGCCGATCACCTGAAGGGGCAGGGCTACGCCACCGCCTGTTTCGGCAAATGGCATCTCGGGCATCACAAGGAAACGCTGCCAACGGCCAACGGCTTTGACACCTACTACGGCATCCCGTATTCCAACGACATGAACCATCCGGACAACAAGGGCAAGCCGCGCGGTGGCTGGCAAGGGATGGATATTTTGTGGAACGATCCTGAGTCCACGCTTACCAAGTGGAAGACGCCGCTGTTTGAGGATGAGAAAATCGTGGAGCTGCCGGTCGACCAACGCACGGTCACCCGCCGTTACACGCAGAAGTCCATCGACTTCATCAAGGCCAACAAGGACAAGCCGTTCTTCGTGTACCTGCCGCACTCCATGCCGCACATCCCCCTCTATGTGCCAGACGATGTGCGCGACCCTGATCCCAAGCGGGCATACATCAACACCATCGAGCACATCGACACCGAGGTTGGGCGACTGCTCAAGACGATTGATGACCTCAAACTCGCGGACAACACCTACGTGATCTACACCACGGACAATGGCCCGTGGTTGCCGTTCCGGCATCACGGCGGTTCAGCTGGGCCGTTGCGCGAAGGCAAGGGAACCACCTTCGAGGGCGGCCAGCGCGTGCCCTGCGTGATGCGCGGCCCCGGCATCCCTGCCGGCACAGTGTGTGATGAACTCACCGGCACCATTGACCTGCTTCCCACTATCGCTGCCATCACCGGCAAGGCCCTGCCCAAGGGCCGAAAAATTGATGGTCTGGATGTGTCTGGTCTCTGGAAGGGCACAGAGAAAAAATCCCCTCGTGAGGAATTTCTGCATTACACTTCTCGCGGTGATCTAGAGGGCCTGCGCAGCGGCAATTGGAAATTGCTCATCAAGAAACCGCGCCGCAACCCCAACAACCGCCCGCCGCAAGTGTTTTTGTTCGATCTGGCCAAGGATCTCGGCGAACAAAACAACCTCGCCGAGGCAAAACCAAAGGTCGTGAAGAAACTTCAGGCCCGCATGGAGGCGCTGGATGCGGAGATCAAAAAAAACGCTCGCCCGCCTTGGACTAAAAACTGACTGGTTATATTATAATCCGTAGCTGGTCTGATCGCTCAACTTATAAATGATAATCAGGTCGCCGTTTTGTCGGCAATGTAGCTTTACCCTCAATCCCGTTAACCGCCAAAGTCTGTGCCGTTTCGCATTCCCGAGCTTTTCCGCTGTGAGCAAGCTGGGCCGATGCGGTGGGTGTTCTTGCTTAGTCTCTTGGGTTCGTTCCCGGCCATACAGGCTAAGGACCGCCCGAATGTCCTGTTCATCGCCGTTGACGACCTTCGACCTGAGCTTGGGACATACGGGGCACAGCACATTCAGTCTCCCAACATAGACCGCTTGGCTAAGCGCTCGATTCAATTTGACCGTGCCTACTGTATGGTGCCCACCTGTGGTGCTTCAAGATCAGCTATGATGACCAGTATTCGACCGGCACACAATCGATTCACCAGTTTCCTCACGCGGGCCGATGTAGATGCGCCGCAGGTGGACGGGCTTCATACGCACTTCAAAAAAAACGGCTACTACACGGTATCGCTTGGCAAGGTGTTTCACCATCGATCCGACAGCGTGCACGGTTGGTCGGAGGAACCGTGGCGGGGCGGCGCGTTCACCTATCATCTTCCGGAAAATCGCGAAATTCAGCGCAAAAAAATCGGCTCGGGCACCAAGCCTGCCCGCGCTGCACCCTACGAGAATGCCGACGTGCCGGACAACGCCTACCCGGACGGACGGTTGGCCGAGCATGCGGTCGAGACGATGGGCCGCTTGGCCAAGCGCGAGCAGCCGTTCTTTCTTGCAGTGGGTTTTTTTAAGCCGCACCTGCCGTTCAATGCACCGAGGAAATACTGGGACCTGTATCCGGAGGATATCATCAAGCTTCCGGACAATTACCGACAAAAACCGAAGGGCGCCCCGCAGGAAGCGGTGCACAACTCAGGCGAGTTGCGCGCCTACCACGGCGTGCCGAGGCGTGGCCCGGTTAGCGAGAAGATGGCGCGGAACCTTATCCGTGGCTACTACGCTTGCGTCAGCTACACCGACACGCTGGTTGGTAAGTTACTGGACGAACTCGATCGGCTCAAACTCGCCGACAACACGATCATCGTCCTGTGGGGAGACCACGGCTGGAACCTCGGCGAGCACACGATGTGGTGCAAACACAGTTGCTTCGAGACTTCACTGCAGGTGCCGCTGCTTGTCGCTGCTCCTGGTTACAAAGCGGGCCTACGCAGTTCCAAGCTGGTGGAGTCGATCGATATTTACCCAACGCTCTGCGACCTTACAGGCCTAGCCAAACCGGACCACCTTCAGGGCCAAAGCCTCGTTGTGCTGTTGAAAGATCCGGAGGCCAACTGGAGGTCGTTTGCCATCAGCCGTTACCGCAATGGTGATTCAGTCCGCACCGACCAATTCCGATATACAAGGTACTCTACGCCCAATGGCAAAACATTCGGCCAAATGCTTTACGATCACAAGAACGACCCTGTCGAAAACACCAACATTGCCAACCAATCCAACCAAGCTGGCATATTGGCCAAATTGTTACAGGCCAACATGGGCAAACCTAGCCTGCAGAAACAGAAGTCAGAATAATCCACAGATAGAACCGTGAAGCACATTATTATTTTTCTTTTTGTATGCGCCACTGGTGTAGCCTTGGCTCAGGACAACGTTGCCTGGCATGACGTCACTCAGTGGGGTGTTGAGGGTCGTGCCTGGGAGGACCAGGAGCGCAAACGATGGTTCGATCGTTTTCCGGCCAAGGCGGAAGGCAGGGTGACAGGAGCGGTTTGGAACCTCAGTCGGCACAGCGCCGGGATGATGGTTCGCTTTAAAACGGATTCTACCGCCATCCACGCGAGGTGGAAGTTGCTTAGTTCGCGCCTGGGCATGCCCCACATGCCGCCCAGTGGGGTGAGTGGCTTGGATTTATATGCGCGCGATGACACCCGCAAATGGCGTTGGGCCGCTGCCACGCGTCCCAACAAACAGGAGATGCAGGCTGCCTTGCTGACCGGCATTGCGCCGGGCATGCGGGAGTATGCGGTCTACCTGCCACTGTACAACGGCACCGAGTCGCTGGAGATCGGTGTGTCGACAGGGGCGAAGTTTGAGTCGTTGGCACCGCGCTCGGCCAAGCCGCTGGTTTTTTATGGCACATCAATCACGCATGGTGCTTGCGCCTCGCGGCCAGGCATGGCACACCCGGCGATCCTAGGTCGACGACTCGAGATGCCAGTCATCAACATTGGCTTTTCGGGCAACGGAAAAATGCACAAGGAAGTGGGCAATCTGATGGTGGATGTGGATGCGGCCTGCTACATCATCGATTGTCTGCCAAATATGAATGCGCCGATGGTCACCGAGCGTTGTGTGCCTTTAGTGAATCAACTTCGCAAAGCCCAACCCGACACACCGATCGTGCTGGTGGAGGATCGGCGGTTTGCCAACTCGTGGCTTGTGCCCGGACGAGCAAAGTTTCATGACGATAACCACGCAGCCCTGCGAAAGGCTTATGAGCAACTCAAGGCGGCCGGTGTGAAGCATCTTCACTATCTTAGCGGTGATGATTTGTTGGGAGACGATGCCGAGGGAACCACCGATTCTTCGCATCCGAACGATCTTGGTTTCGTCCGCCAGGCTGATGCCTTTGAACCGGTCCTTCACCGGGCCTTGGGACTGAAATAAGGCTGGCGACACGCGGATAAATGAGCCTCCCAAAAATAGCCGTGACGATGGGTGACCCCGCAGGGGTGGGGCCGGAGGTTTGTCTGCACTTGTTGCACGGCGCGGAGATCGCGCGGCTCTGCACGCCGGTTGTTTTTGGGGATGCCGCCGTGCTGGAGCAGGCGGCCGCGCAGTGCCGCTTGGCCAAGCCGGGGAGGGTCGTCACCGGGTTGAGCGAAGCCGACTCCCCATGTGTGTTTGACATCGGCGCGATTGGTCTCGACGACTTCACCACGGGTACGGCCAACGCCGCCACCGGGCGCGCTGCGTTCACGTACATCGAGGACGCCATTAACGCGGCATTGAGCGGGCAGGTCTCGGCCGTGACCACGGCACCCATCAACAAGGAGGCGCTGCACGCGGCTGGCATACCGTTCCCCGGGCACACCGAGATATTTGCCGCCAAGACCCACGCGCCGCGCTCCTGCATGCTGCAATACTCGAGCGAGGTTCGCGCCGTGTTCGCGACCACGCACGTCGGCTACGCGAAAGTGCCAAAGTTGCTGACGAAAGAGCGCATCCTCGACACGCTGGAACTCGGCGCACAGGCGATGCGGCGCATTCTCGGCGGCGAACCGAAGATCGGCGTGCTTGGCCTCAACCCGCACGCCGGTGAGCACGGCCTGTTCGGCGGCGAGGAGGCGGAAACAATTCTCCCGGCAATCGAGGCGGCGCGCGCGCGCGGCCTGAATGTTGAGGGACCGATTCCGCCCGACACCGCGTTCCTCCCGGCCAAGCGCCGTGCGACCGACCTGTTCGTCTGTATGTACCACGATCAGGGGCATATCCCGCTCAAGGCGCTTTGCTTCGACGAGGCGGTGAACACCACGCTTGGCCTGCCGATCGTTCGCACCTCGGTCGACCACGGCACCGCGCTTGACATCGCCGGCCTTGGCCAAGCGAATCCCGGCAGCCTGTTCGAAGCCGTCAAGCTGGCGGTGAAGTTCCTCTGATCTGGGGTTGACCTCGGGTGATTGCTGAGACCGCTGTGCGCTTGGCCAAGCGCGGGTGGTCCACGTGGATTCTCGAATAGTTTTCCGGCTGGGTCGTCCAATCATGAGTCGCTTGCAATAAGGGGTGTTCAGCCTAGAATGGCGGTTCACCGGAGGGTTGCCATGTTGAGTCCAAAAAATATTTCACGACGTTCGTTTTTGAAGGCCGGCGGCGCGACGATGTTGCTGCCGATGTTGCACTCGTCCCCCGCTGCCATGGCGGCCAAGCGCTTGGCCAAGCCGGACAAGAAACTGGTGATCATGTACATCCCGAACGGGATCGTGCGGCGGCAGTTTTTCCCGGGAGAGGACAAGGCGCAGCTGCCGGACTTCATCGGTGGGTTCAACGCCGACAAGACCAAGGAGCAGCGGCGGTACACGAATGAGCCCGGCATTTACGACATCGATTGGACGCCCACGATGCAGCCGCTCAAGGAGCACGCCAATGACGTCACGATGATCACCGGCCTGGATCGGACGTTCAAAAACGGGCAGGACGTGCACGCGCAGGGGGCCTCGTGTTACCTCCCCAGCCTCTCGCCGGTGCAGGCCGAGGAGCAGGGCATCCGACATCCGAACGGCCGCACGCTGGACCAGATGATCGGCGACCAGGTCGGCTACAAGACGGTGCTCAATACGCTCGAGATCAGTTGCAACGGTTTTCGCGCGCCGAAGGAGCCGATCGAGTTTGACAACATTTCGTGGTACGGCCCCGGCAAGATTGCGCCGTCGATTCGCGACCCGCGCAAGCTCTACGACCGGTTATTCTCCAAGGACAGCCTGCGCACGCACGTGGGCGACGTGACCGATCTTGTGCTGGCCGATGCCAAGGCGCTTTCAAGCAGACTCTCCAGCGAGGATCGCGCGACGATGGATGAGTACATGACTATGGTTCGCAACGTCGAGGTGCGCATGGCCAAGCTCGAGAAACTGCTGGCCGATGCCGACATCTCCGTGCCCAAGGAGGAAATCCTGCCACGCGGCGAATACATCCGGCTGCAGGCCGACCTGATGCTGCTCGGATTCCAGATGGGCATCACCAATGTGTCCACCTTCATGATCGGGCCGGAGCGCTGGGATGCCACGCTGATGTATGAGGGCGTGTTCGACAAGCCGGTGCAGCACCACAACATGACCCATAACCAGAAGGGCAACGGCTACCTCGAACTGGCGAAGATCGACACGTTCCACATGCAGCAATACGCCTACATGATCCGCCGGATGAAGGAGATCAAGGAGTCGGACGGCAGCTCCATGCTGGACAACTCGTTGATCACCTACGGCGCGGCGCTGGGCGACGGCGCGACGCACCAATACTACGATCTGCCGATGATCTTGGCTGGCGGTGCACAGGGCCAAATCAAGCAGGGCCGGTTCATCCGTATGAAGAGTGGCACGCTCAACTCCAACCTCTGGCTCACGCTGGCTAACCTGATGGGCGTTGAAATGGATTCGTTTGCCGACAGCCACGGCGTGGTCTCCGACCTGTGGGCCTAACCAATCGCCGGAAGATGAATCGCACGCGGAACCACAGAGCCGCGGAGCTTGCTCGGAATTTTTCCGAGACCTTTTTTGCGGGCTCACAGGCTCGTCCCTCCATTGTTAGCTTTTTGATTTTTGTTTTCGCATGGTTACCAGCCAAGGGAGCGGATGATTTTCAGCATAAGCTGCAGCCGGTATTCGCTCGACACTGCGTGAAGTGCCACGGTGGCGAGAAGGTAAAGGGCAAGGTCAACCTCAAGGAGATCGCCAACGCCGGCCAGTTCCTGGCCAAGCCGGAACTCATCAAGGAAATCATCGATGTCATCGACGCCGGCGACATGCCGCCCGAGGACGAGCCGCAGCTCAAACCGGCCGATCGAGCCGCGATGCTAACTTCGCTCAAGTCGATGCTGCAAACCGCCGCCACGGGACAGGTTGCCAAGCGCAATCCGCCACGCCGACTCAACCGGTTCCAGTACAACAATGCCGTGCGAGACCTGTTCCAGCTCAACCGCGATGTGTTTGCGTTGTCGGAAAAGCTGATGACCCGCGAGACGATTTACCTCAACGCCCCGAAGATGCCGGAGCGGGTCAACGCCCGTTCGCTGGCGCTCCATCCCACTGGCGGAATGCGCGAGGTGAAACCGTTCCCGCAGGATCTTCGCGCCTCACACGGATTCGACAATCAGGCTAATCAGTTGACCCTCTCGCCGCTGCTGCTGGATGCCTTTCTCCGACTGAGCGTCTCAATCATTGAGAGTCCGGATTTCAACAAAGACTCCGTTGGCATTTGGAAAACATTTTTTGAGGAACCGGCGAAGGACGCTGATCTCCCGGCAGAAACCCGCAGACGTATTGGCCTGTTTTTGAGACAGGCGTTTCGCGGCCCCGTTGAGCCTGCCACGCTGGATCGTTACACCGACTACGCGCTGAGCAAGCTGGCGCAGGAGATGCCCTACACGAATGTCATGAAAAAGGTCGCCTCCGCGGCCCTATCATCACCCCTGTTTCTCTATCACTACCAGGCTACCGAACCCGCGTTGCGAACTTATTCCCTCGCCTCGAACCTCTCGTTTTTTCTATGGGCCAGCAGCCCTGATACCGAATTGCTCGAGCTTGCCGAAAGCGGTGACTTGGCCAAGCCGGAGGTACTCGACAAAACCGTTGAGCGCATGTTGGCAGATCCCAAAATAGAGCGGTTCCTCGACAGCTTCCCCTCGCAGTGGATGCAATTGGAAAACATCCTTGCCGCCACTCCGGATCCCAAACTGCACCGCTATTTCTCTCTGGATAAACAGCCCCCTGCCAGCCTGCAGATGCTCATCGAGCCGTTGCTGCTTTTCGATGCCGTGTTCGTCGAGAACCGGCCAATCACTGAGTTGGTCATGCCGGCCTTCAGTTATCGCAGCGACTTTCTCAACGACTGGTACACCAAGGACCTGAAGCCACCAAACGTCGATCGCAAACGGGTCGAAGAGGAAAACAAGCCAAAGGTGGCCAAGCGTCGTAAAGCCGAGGCCATCGCCCAAAAGGCGAAGGACGAGTTGGAGGAATACGTCAAATCCATCCCATCGATCATCAGGAAGACTGCGGATGAACTCGACCTCGCACCCGGCCAAACGCGCTGGGAAGCCGCCCAGCTGGAGGCTCTATCCAACAACGTGGCACTCTCCCCGTGGCACCGCATCGGGCCATTCGGGGAAGGCGACCTCAAAAAGGCGCACGAGCGGGCGTTCATCAACGAGACCGAGGTCGATCTGAAAAGGACGCACGGTAACCTCAAATGGGAGTTGGCTGAAAATCTCGAAGACGGCAACCAACATCAATTGACCGGGGCCAACTGCAGCACATACCTGTTCCGTACCATCCACTCCAGCATTGCACAGGAGCGGGAGTTGTCGATTGGCAGCGATGACAGTTTCAAGATTTGGATCAACGGCAAGCTGGTCGCCGACAAATACGTTTCGCGTGGGCTTGCACCGAATCAGGACAAGGTCAAAGTGCGCTTGGCCAAGGGCGAAAACAAACTGCTCTTCAAGGTCTCCAACGGCGGTGGAGGTTACGGGTTTTATTTCAAGACCGAGGCCATCCCGCTTCCCGGCGACGTCGTCTCCGCCCTGCAATCTGAGCCGGCCAAGCGCTCGGAGGAGCAACAAGCCGCCTTGGCCAAGCAGTATCGCAGCTTGGCCAGTGAGCTGGACCCGATCCGCAGGGAAACCGAGGTCAATCGCGAGCGCTTGGCCAAGCGGCTGAACGAAAAACAGGATGCTCTGAACAAACTGCCCAAGCCGCGCAACCCGGACGATGTCCAGAAGGAGATGAACCGGCGTTTTGACGACGAGATGCGCGGCAAGATGCGCGGCAACGAGTTCGTTCGTGTAGCGGCAAAAAACCGACGCTACGGCGGAGTGATCACCAGCGCAGCGATGCTCAGCATGAACAACGGCACACACCGCACCCACCCCATCGCGCGAGGGGCATGGATCATCGAGGTCATCTTCAACGACCCACCGCCGCCACCGCCCAACGACGTGCCGCCGCTGATCGAGGACGCCGCCGAGGATCACCTCACCATCCGCGAGAAATTTGCCAGGCATCGCGAGAATCCCGACTGCGCCGGCTGCCATTCTCGGCTCGACCCACTCGGTTTCGCACTCGAGAATTTCGACATCACCGGCCGCTGGCGCGACAAGTACCCGAACGGCCGCGACGTTGATGCAACCGGCACGTTGTTGCGCAAGTACCCGTTCAAGGACGTCGTCAAGTTCAAGGAATCCATCGTCACAGAGGACAAGCGCTTTGCGAAGGCGTTTACCTCGCACCTGCTGCGCTTTGCCTTGGCCAGAGAGCTGACCCCCTCCGATACGTTGACGGTCGATCAAATCGTGAAGCGGACAGCGGCCGATCAATTTCGGTTGAAGTCACTGATCAAGGAAGTCATTCGCAGCGACCGCTTTCAGCAACCTGACTAAAAACGAATCCCGGACGACCGCCGATCGCGTACCGATCCTCCCCTCTAATCCATGACAAACTCATCCAGCCTAACCCGACGCCAGTTTTTGAAAACAGGCACAGGCGCTGCAATTGCCGCGCCAACCATCATCCCCTCGGCTGCGCTTGGCCAAGCGGAGAAACCTGCCCCCAGCAATCGCATCACGATCGGACTGATCGGGTGCGGCGCGCGCGGCATGAGCGTGATGAATTCGTTCCTGAACGAGCGCACCACACAGGTGGTCGCCGTCTGCGACCCGTACAAACTTCATCACCGCGGAAAGGAAAAAGGCCGTACTTTTGGCCGCAAGCCGGCGGCGGAAACCGTCGGTAAAAAATACGGGACCCAACCGTGCGACACCTACGCCGACTACCGCAAACTGTGCGCTCGGAAGGACATCGATGCGGTAATCGTGGCCACTCCAGATCATTGGCACGCGGTGCAGGCACTAGAGGCACTGCGAAACGGGCAGGACGTTTACTGCGAGAAACCGGTCACTCATTTTTTCGCCGAAGGCCAGGCGCTGTATCGCGAGGTGGCCAAGCGAAAGGCGGTTTTTCAAACCGGGTCACAACAGCGATCGACGGGCAACTTTCATCGGGCCGTCGAGTTGGTCCGCAACGGACTCATCGGCAAGGTGAAAGAGGTGCAGGTCGGACTGCCCAAGGGGCCGGCTGAAATCCGGGGAAACGCCACTGAGGAGGATCGTTCCGGCCGCGAGGATTACCAGCTCTGGACCGGCCCGGCACCGCTGCTGCCGTTTGTACACGCCCGGCACCACCAAATGTGGCGGCTGCATCTGGCCTACGGCGGCGGGCAACTGATGGACTGGATCGGCCACCACAACGACATCGCCCACTGGGCGCTGGGCGAGGATGAGGGCGGCCCGGTTCGGGTTGAAGCAAAGAATTTCCAGTGGAGCCCGGTGCCGGTCTACAAGGCGCCACTGCACTACGAGGTGCACTGCGAGTACGCCGGCGGCATCCGGAGCAGCATTGGCACACACAACACGATGGGCACGCGGTTCATCGGCGAGGACGGCTGGGTGTACGTCAACCGTGGCAAGCTCGACGCCTCCAATCGCGACTGGCTAAAAGCCGAATTCGACCCGGGAAACATCAAGGCATACAAGTCCACTCACCACGTCCGAAACTTTCTCGATTGCATCCGCAGCCGCAAACCGGCGATTTGTCCGGCGGAAACGGCGCACCGGTCCATCACCCCCGGCCATCTGGCCTACGTCTCCGAAGCGCTTGGCCGACCGTTGAAGTGGAATCCGAAAACCGAGCAAATCATCGGCGACAACGAGGCCAACGCTCTGCTCACCAAGATGCATCACCGCAAACCGTGGACGCTCGGATGAGCATAGAGGCAAAACCGATCACCCCGCTTGGCCAACATGAGTACGGCGGCGAGCCGTTTCCGCTGGTGCTAAACGTCCCGGCGGCGAGTCTCGACGAGGCCTGCGTTTGGGCGGGCGAACACGCAGCCGAACTGGACGCCCAAGCCGCCGCGCACGGCGCTATACTCCTGCGCGGGTTGCCCTTGGCCAAGCCGGGGGATTTTGACGCGGTTGTCAGCGCGTTTGATTACCCGAACTTTTCCTACGACGATTCGCTCTCCAATGCCTATCGCATCAACTTCACACCGCGAGTTTTTTCCGCCAACGAGGCGCCGGCGGACATCACCATTTTTCTGCACCACGAATTGGCGCAAACGCCAGTTTACCCGGGCAAGCTGTTTTTCTTCTGCCAAACAGCGCCCGACAAGGGCGGCGCGACGCCGATTTGCCGCTCCGATATTTTGTGGGAACGCCTGCGTGAACAACAGCCCGGCTTCTCGGAGGCCTGCTTGGCCAAGGGCTTGAAGTATTCCAACGTCATGCCGGCCGAGGCCGATGAGACGTCCGGCATGGGCCGCAGTTGGCGGGACACCTTCAGCGCGGAAAGCCGCGAAGCCGCCGAGGCGCGCTTGGCCAAGCTAGGTTACTTGTGGGAATGGGAGGCCAACGGCGACCTCCGCGCCACCACGCCGGTGCTCCCTGCCGTGCGCGATCTCGGCGACGGGCGAGCCAGTTTTTTCAACCAGCTCATCGCAGCCTACAAAGGCTGGAGAGACATCCGCAACGACCCGGCCAAGGCGGTCACCTTCGGCGACGGCACTACGCTTGACCCCGCAGACATTGCCGCCGCCAGCGCCCTCGCGGATGAATTGACCTTCGACATCCCATGGCACCCCGGCGATCTCGCCTTGATCGATAATTACGTCGCCATGCACGGCCGCCGAACCTTCAAGGGCAGCCGAAAAGTCCTCGCCTCATTGGTGGCGTGACCATTAATCCGCTTGGCCAAGCGCTTGATTTGTCTTGGAATGAAGTTTTTAGCAAGCGCGAAAGTTTGTCACAAAGATTGTTCTCTAGCTTGGCAATATTAGTCAAATCATTCACACTTTCTCGCCTTGAGCGACCTTTTGCCGGGGATTTGCCACTGACCCCTATCCTACTCCGTTTTGGGTTGAGGTAATTCGGTTGAGGGTTTCTAATTGCCGCAATGCATCGTTTTTTTTACAAAGCATTGATGTTGCTTGGCTGGGTCAACGTTTGCGTGAGTGCGGCCTCGTCGACAGGGCAGGTTGAATTTTTTGAGCGGAACATCCGCCCGGTTCTGGCGGAGCATTGTTACGAGTGCCACAACAGCAGCGGCAAGAACAAGGGTGGCTTGGCGCTCGACTGGGTGGGTGGCTTGGTCAAGGGTGGGGACAGCGGTTCGTTGCTCGGCGATGGCGACCCGGCGAAGAGCCTGCTTTTGCAGGTGATCCGCCACGAGGATCCGGACGTAAAGATGCCCAAGGGTGGTCCGAAGCTGTCGCCCGAGGTGATCGCGGATTTCGAAAAGTGGGTGGTGGATGGAGCACCGGACCCACGTGCCAACAAGCCCACCAAGGAGGAGATTGCCAAGGCCACCTCGTGGGAAACGATTAGAGAGAGGCGCAAGCAGTGGTGGAGTTTTCAGCCGATCCGTTCTCCCGTGCCACCGAGGGTGAACGGAGAGTGGGCGCAAACTGATATTGACAAATTCATCCAAGCTGTCTGGGAGGCTGAGGGACTTTCACCGGCTGGTGACGCCGAGCCGCAGACACTCATTCGCCGCTTATCGTTTGCGTTGATAGGCCTGCCACCCACGCCGGAGGAGACGGCGGTATTTGTGCGAGAACTCAGGAGTAATCGTCGAGCCGCTATTGAAAATGCCGTCGAACGGTTGATTGCCTCTCCCCATTTCGGAGAGCGCTGGGCGCGACATTGGATGGACTGGGTGCGCTACGCCGAGTCGCTTGGGAGCGAGGGTGATCCGCGCATCCCGCACGCCAACCAGTATCGTAACTATCTCATCCGCGCGCTGAATGCAGATGTTCCGTATAATCAACTGCTGCGCGAGCACATCGCCGGTGATCTGCTGGCCAAGCCGCGGCTCAACGAGAAACTTGGCCTCAACGAGTCGGCCATTGGCCCGGCGCATTACCGCTTTGTGCTGCAGGGCTTCGCCCCGACCGATGCGCTTGAGGAACTCACGCGCACCACGGAGAACCAGATCGATGTCACCACCAAGGCTTTCCTGGGTATCACCGTTTCGTGCACGCGTTGTCACAACCACAAGTTTGATCCCATCAGCCAGCGGGACTACTACGCCCTTTACGGCATCATGACCAGTTGCCGGCCGGCAACGGTCAATGTCGACACCCCCGCCCGGCAGGAAACCAACAAGGCCGCCTTGGCCAGGCTAAAGCCTAAGATTCGAGCTGCGCTCGCCGAACAGTGGCTGGCCGAAACAACCAGGCTGACTGAGCTATTGCGCAAGCCAAGCGGTCGCTGGCAGAAGGCCATCGACAATGCCAAGGAGAATAAAAATCCATTGCATGCATGGAACAAACTGCGTCTGGCCAAGGGCGAAGAGTTTGGCGAAAAATGGAAGCAACTCGCCGGCGATTTCGCCAACAGCAGGAAGGCGCTCGATGGTCAACGCAAACGCAAATATGTCCAGCGCTGGCGATTTGGTAAGGACAACGACTCGCTGAGCCGTTGGATTCTCGATGGCAACGGACTGGATGGCACGGTGGCCAAGCCCGGCGCCTTCCGCGTGCTGCCGGGTGGTGATCGAATTGTGGACGACATCCTGCCTGCTGGCGTATATTCGCATCTGCTTTCGGATAAACATGTGGGGGTGCTTGGTTCGCCGTCATTTCGAGTAGGACCCCGGCAGTCCCTTTTTGTGCGCGTCATCGGTGGTGGGGATGTTATGGCGCGTTATGTGGTGCAAAATTACACGCGGAGCGGAACTGTTTATCCGGTCACGCGACTCAATGATGGCAAGTGGCGTTGGCAATCGTGGAGCATCAAGTATTGGCAGGGCGACGACGTGCATCTGGAGGTCACCACGGCGGGAGATCAGGCGACTCTTGCCGTGAACAAGCCGAACTCATGGTTTGGCGTAACCGATGTCATCGTGATTGAGGAGGGCCAGTCGGCCCCGCGCGATGAACCGGCTGAGTTTGTTACTCCGCTGTTTGACCAGGGCAGCCCGGACAACCTTGAAGGCTTGGTCAAGAGTTACGCGTTTGCAATTCGCGACAGCATCCGGTCCTGGCAGCGCAACGACATGACCAATGAGCAGGCAAATTTCCTTGGCCATTTTGTCAGAAACAGTTTGCTGCCCAACACGGTTGCTGACCTGCCCTCGGTCGCATTGCTGGTGGAGGAGTATCGGCGGCTTGAGGCTGCCGTGCCGGTGCCGCAGCGTGCGCCGGGCGTGATCGAGGCAGAGCCCAAGGACCGGCCATTGTTTATCCGGGGCAATCACAAGCAGTTGGGTGAGCCGGTGCCGCGCCGTTTCCTCGAGGCCATCAATGCCAAGCCGTTTCAAGCGAAACAATCTGGCAGGCTTGACTTGGCTGAGGCGATGCTGCATCCGGACAACCCACTGACGGCACGGGTGATCGTGAATCGCGCTTGGCATCATATGTTTGGTCGTGGACTGGTCGCCACGCCGGATAACTTCGGTAAGTTGGGCAAGGAACCGACGCATCCCGAGTTGCTTGACTACCTGGCAAGGCGGTTTATGTCTGGGGGCTGGTCACTCAAGAAACTCATTCGCGAACTGGCCCTCACCCGTACCTTTCAGTTGAGTGCCATAGCCACACCCTGGGCTCTCAAGGTTGATCCCGGCAATCGCCTTTTTTCGCATGCGAATGTGCGTCGCCTTGAGGCCGAGGCAATCCGGGATGCTGTGCTGCTGGCCAGTGGTTCACTCAATCGCGCGCCGGCACTTGGCTCGGAGAATGGCGATTCCAGTCATCGCGGCGTTTATGTTTCCATCATTCGCAATCGACTGGATTCATTCCTTTCCATCTTTGATGCGCCTGTCCCCACCAGCACACAGGGGCGTCGCAGTGAAACCAATGTACCTGAGCAGTCACTTGCGATGATGAACGCCCCCTTTGTCATACATTCGGCCGAGCGTTTGGCCGGCCGCGTTCGCGGCGATGGCAGCCTGAATTCGCCCGGGGCGCGAGTCTCCAAAATGTTCCAACTTGCGTTGAATCGCAAAGCCACGCGGGAGGAGATGGCCAGCGCCAAGGAATTTATCGACAACGCAGATAGAAGGCATCGCCTGGCTCAGGAGCAATTGGACGCATTGCGCAGGCAGATCGTTGATACGGCGGCCAAACTGGCGGCCATCCACGAGCCGGTGCGCAAGCGCCTCTTGGCAAAGCGCAGCAAGGGCGATCCAACGGTGATGGCCGGCCTCAAGCCGTTGGCTTCGTGGGACTTCAGCAGCGGCTTGGAGGATCAGCTTGGCCCGCTACATCTGTCTCTGAAAGGTGGCGCGAGGGTTGAAGGAGGAGCATTAGTTTTCAATGGTGGATTGTCTTTTGCACGCAGTAAACCCTTGGCTAAGTCGCTCGGCGCAAAGACTCTCGAGGCTTGGGTGCAATTGGACAACATCAACCAGCGTGGCGGCGGTGTGATGACGGTGCAGACACGGAATGGCGTCACGTTTGATTCTATCGTTTTTGGGGAGAAGAAGTCACAACGCTGGCTGGCTGGCAGCAACACCTTCACTCGCACGAAGAGCTTTAATGGACCGGCTGAAAAGAAGGCTGCGGCCGAGCCGGTGCATGTGGCGATCGTTTATCAGGCCGATGGCACGATCTTCGGTTATCGCAATGGCACACCCTACGGGCGCGCTTACAAGACAGGGTTGCAGACATTTGCAGCAGGCGACTCGGAAGTGTTGCTCGGTCTACGTCACGGCACTGGTGGGAGAAACGATCGCATACTCATCGGGCGGGTGTTCAAGGCGCGCCTATATGATCGCGCACTCGCCCCGGAGGNGGTGCTGGCCTCCTACAAGGGCAATGCTGACTACATTTCCGAGAAAGACCTGCTGGCAGCTATGACTGGAGTTCAAGGCAAGCAGTTTATAGGACTCAACGCTGAATTGAAGAAATTGAAAGAGGAGATGGCGGCCTTGGAAAAAACCGGCGCTACTGCTCCGGATCCGTGGCATGACCTTGCACTGGCAATTTTTAATTTTAAGGAGTTTATCTATTTACAATGAATAGACAACGAATCGTCACGCGGCGTCAAATGCTCATGCAGTGCTCGACTGGGTTTGGCATGCTGGCGTTGCAGGGGTTGTTGGCGAATCGCGCACTTGCCTACACCACCCGAAAGGCCCACTTCAGGCCACGCGCGAAGCATGTGATCCTCTGCTACATGTCCGGTGGCGCATCGCATCTGGACACGTTCGATCCCAAGCCGAAACTGCGCGAACTGCACGGCAAACCGATGCCGGTGGAAATCCTGCGAACCCAGTTCAACAACAACGGCAACGTGATGGCGACGCCATTTGATTTCAGGCGGCACGGCCAAAGCGGCATTCCAGTTAGCAGTATTTTTCCGCACGTGGCGGAGAGTGCGGATGAACTGGCTGTGATTCGCTCTATGACCAGCAAGGTGAATGAGCATGCGCAGGGCAACTACGCCTTCCATACAGCCATTCCGTTCATGGGTTATCCATCCGCTGGTGCGTGGGTATCGTACGGTTTGGGCACCGAAAATGAGAACCTCCCCGGCTTCGTTGTGTTGCAGTCCGGCGGTTCCTCAATTCCTCACGGGGGCGTTGGCCTATTCAGCAACGGTTTTCTGCCGGCGGAAAATCAGGCCTCCATCATTGTGGGTGACAAGAAACCGTCGGTGCGCAACATCCAGTCGAGGGAGTCAAGCACCGACCAGCGGGCGCGGCTAGATTTCGTGAAGGGCTTCGACAGGAACTTTATTCAACGCATCGGTGGAGATAATGACGTCGAGGCGGCTGTGCGAAATTACGAGACAGCTTATTTGATGCAGTCAGCCGTGCCGGAGTTATGTGATATCAGTGGGGAAAGCAAGGCCACCAGAAAGCTTTATGCGATGGATTCCTCTGACCGACAGGCTGCCGGCTACGGGTTGCAATGCTTGTTGGCACGGCGATTGGTGGAGAGGGGTGTGAGGTTCATCGAGTTGAGTTGTCTAAACGAGGGCATCGGCGCTGGCAACGGGCCAAATCCGTGGGATCAACACGGCGATCTGGAGCGTGGCCATGCCGCCATGGCTCATCAGGTCGACCAGCCAATTGGCGGCCTCATCAAGGACCTGAAGTCGCGCGGTTTGTTGGACGAGACCCTCATCATCTGGGGTAGTGAGTTCGGCCGGACGCCCTTCTCGCAGGGCAGCAACGGCCGCGACCACAATCCATACGGCTATAGTGTTTGGCTGGCTGGCGGCGGCATAAAAGGCGGCACGATTTATGGTGCCACTGATGAGTTTGGCTACCATGTCACCGAGAACAAGTGCGACATCTATGACCTTTGGGCGACGGTGCTGCACTTGATGGGCATGGATCACGAGGAGTTGACTTACCGCCACGGTGGCCGTGACCTGCGCCTCACCGACGTCCACGGCCGGGTGATCCGCGACGTGATCGCTTGACGCTGCGGTGGGTTACTTCTCCTTCAACGTCATGAGGTAGGCCATGACGTCGGCGAGCTGCTGGTCGTTGAGCAGCAGGTTCATCGGCGGCATTGGGCTGGCGCCGAGTTTGTCGAAGCCTTCGGCCAGTGTGGCGGTCGGGTCGACGAGGCTCTCGTAAAGGTAGGCGCGATCCTTGCGGCTGGCGATGCCGTCGAGCGCCGGGCCGATGACGCCGCCCTCGTTGCCAATCTTGTGGCAGCGGACGCAGGAGGCGACGGCGTGTTTGTGGAAGATCTCCTTTCCGCGGTCAGCCAGTCCCTTGATTTCCTTCTGTCCGTCGGCTTGCGCGTAGATCGGTTTGACTTCCTGCAGTGAGAGGTCGTCGTACCATGCGGTGCCCTTGGCCTGGCCCCAGCCGCCAAAGAGGCAGTTGATCGTGATCGGGCCGGACTGGGTGCTCTCGAAAACCAGCTCCACTTTTTTCCAGTCGCTGTTGCCCTTGACGGCGGTGGTCTTGCCCTTGTGCTGGAGTTCGTGGACGTTGAGCAGTGCGCCATGCCCGCCGTTGACGCCCTCGGTTTTGATCCACGCACTCAGGGCGTAGGTGGTGCCGGAGTTGAGCTTCACGGTGGTGTAGATGCTGGTGTCGTGTCCGCTACCGGAGCGGATTTTCACCGATGCTTTGCCGGTCTTGACGTGGCTGGCGCGGGTCTCGATGGAGTGCTCGACGTCNGGCCCCTTGGCNCTGTAGGTGCGCACCTGCCAACCGGCCGGCAGCTTGCCGTTGTTATTCTCGAACGATGCGTTGGCGAACAGGTTCGGGCCGCGTTCGTAGCCGATGACGTTGGTCTCCTCGGCACCGGCGGCCTGCAGNGCGAGCTTGAGCCATTCGTCCTCGGCGTTNGTCTTGTCCTTGGCCAACACACCGGCNGCNCGCTTGTGGGTNTCCGACTCGGGGAACTGGGCGAGCTTGACGATGGCNGCCAGGCGCACGTGCAAATCCTTGTCGGNNAGCGTGGCGCTGTCGTAGAGCAGTTGCTCGTCGTCCTTCGCTTGGCCAAGCGTGCGGACGGCGTTGCGTTTCACCCCGGTATCGGCACTGATGAGTGCGGCGCGCTTGGTTTCCTCGTCAAGTTCGCCAAGGCCGTCGAGCGCCCAGAGGGCGTGGATGGCGCCGACCCCCTGGCCAAGCGCGCGTTTGCGGAGTGCCTTGACGGCCTTTTTGTTTTTGCCATCGACGATCAGCCGCTGGGCGGTCTGCCGCCAGAACAGGTTGTCGCTGTCGAGCGCCTTGACGAGCTTGCGCGGGCCGGCCTTGGCCAAGGTTTTGAT
>NYYJ01000028.1 GCA_002686755.1 Verrucomicrobiales bacterium | reverse complement strand
ATGCCGAGCTCGCGGCGGAAACTCCCCGCCCTGTCAATCGTGACCGATGACCGCCACCTCTGGGGCTCGAAAGGCATCCAGAAACAACCCAATGCCACCCGGCACGGCATCGCCTGGGAGCGGCCGGTGTCGGCGGAATTGATTCGTCCCGACGACAACGGCGGCTTCGCGGTGGATTGCGGCATCCGAATCCAGGGCGGCGGTTACGTGCGTCCGCGATACGATCCAAACGGCCGCCTGCCGTTCAGCAAATATTCATTCCGGCTGTATTTTCGGGGCGACTACGGGGCGGGGCGACTGGAGTACCCGCTTTTCGGCGACATCCCGGTGCAGTCGTTCGACCGCATCGTGCTTCGGGCCGGGATGAACGACCACACCAACCCGTTCATCAAGGACGAATGGGCGCGGCGGCTCTGTGCCAACGTTGGGCAGGTCTCCCCGCGCGGCACGTTTGTGAATCTATTCATCAACGGCAGGTACAAAGGCTACTACAACCCCTGTGAGCGTATCGACACGAAGTTCCTCGCAGACTGGTACCAGACGGATGAAGAGTACGACTTAATCGCGCAGTTCGACGAGGTTCGTGCCGGCAGGGTCACCAGTTGGCGCAAGATGCTCAACTATGTCAATCGGTACGACATGAACGACCCAGAACACTTCCAGGTAGTCGAGAAGCAGTTGGACATGGCGGCGATGGCAGACTACCTCCTGCCTTTGATTTACGCCGCCAACGACGATTGGCCACACAACAACTGGCGCGTCGCACGCCATAAACCGGACGGCCTGTTTCGCTTCATCAACTGGGATGCTGAATGGACCTTCAGCAAAAGCACCAGCCACAACACCATCAAGAACCAGCTCTCGAGTACCAATCCTCCCTGGGGTAACGCAGACATCGCCAAGCTCTTCAACAAACTGAAGGTTAGTTCCGAGTACCAGATGATTTTTGCAGACCAGGTACACAAACATTTCTACAACGGCGGCGGCCTGACTGACTCCGAGATCCGTCGTGTGTTTGATGAGCTGTACGACTCCGTCAGGGGCACGATCCCGGTCAGCAAAAGCTGGGGAACCAACTGGATCCGGAAACGGCGCGCGCCCGTGTTGCGGCACCTGAAGGAAGCCAACCTGGCCGCCTCCGACTACGCGCCCAAGTTCAACCAGTTCGGCGGCGTCGTGCCGGCCGGGTTCAAGCTCAAGCTGTCCGCCTCCCGGGGCGATGTCTTTTACACCACCGACGGCTCCGACCCGCGCGTCCGTTTCGCCGGCGCCACCTCGGCCTCGGCCAAAAAGTACGACTCGGCAAAAGGGGTCGTCCTGAACGACGGCGCGCAGGTCAAGGCGCGCACGATGACGTCCGGCAAATGGAGCGCGCTGACGGAGGCGTCGTTCATGGTCGGGGACGGCGACGTGCCGGTCCGGATCACCGAGATCATGTACAACCCGCAGGGCGGCGACGCGTTCGAGTTCCTCGAGTTGCAAAACATCGGTGACACCGAGCAGGACCTGTCCAGCTTCTCGTTTGACGGCATCACTTTCCGGTTCGCCGAGGGCAGCCCCCCGCTGGCCGCCGGGGCGTACTTCTTGCTGGTCAACGACGCCAACGTGCAGGCGTTTCGCGCGCGTTACCCCGGCGTGCGGGTCGGTGGCCTGTACGAGGGCAGTCTCTCCAACATGGGCGAACGCCTGGCCCTGGTCGACCGCAACGGCGAGACGGTGCTGTCGGTGGACTACGACGACGGCGGCGCTTGGCCAAGCGAGCCGGACGGCGACGGGTATTCCCTGGTCCTGACCAATCCGGACGGCGACCCCGACTCACCGGCCAACTGGCGCGCCAGCTTGGCCAAGGGCGGCACCCCCGGCCGACCCAGCCCAAGCGGGCCGCAACCGCTGGTCATCCTCAATGAGGTGCTCGCCGAGAATGCCAGCGCCGTGAAGAACGGCGACACCTTCCCTGACTTTGTGGAGCTGAAAAACGTCGCCGGGACAAACGTCTACCTCCAGAACTGGAGCCTGAGCGACAACCCGGCCAAGCCTCGGCAATTCAACTTCCCGGCCGGGACCATGATCCCGGCCAACGGCTATCTCGTGGTGTGGATGGATGACGCTGCGGAAGCGCCCGGGTTGCACGCCGGATTCGCGATGGACAACGACGGCGACACCATCGCGCTGTTCAACCCGCAGGGGGAACGCATCGACGTGCTGGGCTTCGGCCTGCAGGTGGCCGACCACTCAATCGGGCGCGGGCGCGACACCGCCGACTGGTCGCTCAACCAGCCCACCCCCGGCAAGCCGAACCAAACCGCACCAGTCGCTGACCTAAAAAAACTGAAGCTCAACGAGTTCGTCGCCGCCGCGCCGCCGGGCGGGGACGACTGGGTCGAGTTGTACAACACTGACAGCCGGCCAGCCGCGTTGTTCGGGCTGGGATGGGAGGTCGGCCTGGCCCGGTTCACCTACCGCAACCTCTCCTTTATCGCGCCGGGCGCCTACTCGGTGTTCCGCGCCGACGAGAGGCCGGGAGTGCGGCATCTCGACTTCCGCCTGCCGGCCGCCGGTGGCACCCTGCTGCTGCGCGACCCGGACGGCGCCGAGCTGGACGACCTGAGCTACCGCACGCAGAAGGACGGCGAGTCGCGCGGCCGCTACCCGAACGGCACCGGCTCGTGGAGAACCTTCACCACCACCATCAGCCCAGGGCAGGCAAACTATCTGCCGAAGACCGGCGGGTTGCAGCTCAGCGAGATTCTCGCCATCAACGACTCGGCGGTCGTCGATCCGATCGGCCGGACGAGTGACTGGATCGAGCTGTGGAACAACTCAACGAAGGCGATCGACCTCACCGGCATGAGCCTCAGCATCGACCGGGTCGAGCCGGGGCAATGGGTCTTCCCTGTCGGCACGCGGCTCAACGCCAAGGGCCGGTTGGTCGTCTGGTGCAACGGCTCGCGCGATCCCGAGCTTGGCCCGGAGGATTACCTGAACACCGGCCGCTCGCTCAATGGCGCGCACGGTACGGTATACCTGTTCAACACCAGCGAGCAGGTCGTCGACCGGGTGGGCTACGGTTTTCAGGTGCCGGATCTCCCGATCGGGCGCTATAAGAACGGCAACTGGACACTGCTCAGTGCGGCCACCCCCGGCGGGGAGAACGAGCCCGCATCGTTGCTCTCCTCCTCCAGCAACATCGTCATCAACGAATGGATGGCCAACGGCCGGAACGCCGACTGGATCGAGCTGCACAACCCGCTCTCGCTGCCGGCCAAGCTGGATGGCCTGTACCTGACCGACGACCTCAGCATGGTCGGCCGCACCAAGTTTCAAATCCCGGAGCTGACCTTCATCGCCCCGGGCGGATTCGTGAGATGGATCGCCGACGGCGACTTGGCCAAGGGCGGCGACCATGTGAATTTCAGCCTCTCAAGCCTTGGCGAGCCGATCGCCCTTTACAGTAAGGCAAAGTCACTACTAGACAAGCGGGAGATTTCGAAGACGGTACTCGGCGAGTCGGAGGGACGACTGCCGGACGGTGCTTCGAAAATTGTAAAATTCCCCGACTCGCCCACCCCCGGAAAGTCGAACTACCTGCCGCTGACGAACGTGGTCATCAACGAGGTGCTCACGCATACCGACCCACCGCTCGAGGACGCCATAGAGCTGCTCAATGTCACCGGCGGATCGGTCAACATCGGCAACTGGTGGCTCAGCAACTCGGGATCGAACCTGAAAAAGTTCCGGATCCCGGCGAACACAATCCTGCCGGCCCGCGGACTCGCGGCGTTTTACGAAGCGCAATTCAATCCGGTGCCGGGGGCCAATGGAAGTTTCGCGCTCAACTCCGCCCACGGCGACACAGTCATCCTGTCCGAGACGGACACGTTCGGCAACCTGACTGGCCGCCGCGCGATCGTTGAGTTCGGCGCGGCGGAAAACGGCGTGTCGTTTGGCCGGGTGAAAACCAGCCTCGGCGATCAATTCACCGCCTTGGCCAAGCCGACGTTCGGCGTGAACGCGCCAACCTCGCTCTCGGCCTTTCGCAACGGCAACGGCGCGGCCAATGCCCCAGCAAAGGTCGGGCCGGTGGTGATCCACGAGGTGCATTACCACCCCTCCCCGCTGCCGCTCGGCGCCGGCACGCCGGACGACGAGTTCATCGAGTTGCGAAACGTCACCGCCGTGACCATACCGCTGTACGACCCTCTGCACCCGGAAAACACGTGGCGGATCGACGGCGGCGCGACGTTCGAGTTTCCGCGCGGCTTCCAGTTGCCGCCCGACGGCTACGTGGTGTTGATCGAGTTCAACCCGGCGAAGGCGCCGGACAAGACTGCAAGCTTGGCCAAGCGGCTTGGCATCCCGGATGACGTGCCGATTCTCGGCCCGATACGGGGACAGTTGGCCAATGGCGGCGATACGGTCGCCCTGTACCGGCCGGATACGCCGCAGGGCCTGCACCACGACGACGCCGGNTTCGTGCCTTACATNGCCATGGATCAACTCACCTACGGCGACACCGCCCCTTGGCCAAGCGAAGCCGATGGCCAGGGCGCCTCGCTGCAGCGCCTGGCCGCAAACCAGTTCGCCAACGACCCGGTCAACTGGAAGGCCGCTACGCCAACGCCCGGCCGCGACAACCGGCCGCCGGACGGGGATGACTCGGACAACGATGGCATCCCGGACGATTGGGAGACGGCAAACGGGCTGAACCCGCTCGTCGCCGGCGACGCCACCGAGGACAGCGACCGGGACGGCCTGGACAACCTCGCCGAGTATCAGGCCGGCACCGACCCGCGGGACGCCGCGAGTGTGTTCCAACTCCAGACCGTGCGCTTGGCCAACGGACGGCTCGAGCTCCGGTTCAACGCCGCCCGCGCCGGACAACTGGTGGAGGTCCAATCCACCCGGGCGCTTGGCCAAGCGGGGTGGGAAACCGTGATCGAGCAGGTCGCGGAGGAGGCCGGTCCGCAGCAGGTCGAGGTTGACGTTTCCGACTCGGGCGGCCAATTTTTCCGCCTGCTCCTCACGGAGTGACCCGGATGGACGCCCTCACCAACGCCACCAGCCAGACTAATTTCGGCACACTCGACTGGGTGATCGTGGCGGTATACCTGCTGCTCTCGGTCGGCATCGCCTTTTTCGTCAAGCGTTACGCCGGCAACATGACGAACTTCGTCACCGCCGGGCGCGCGGTCGGCACNTGGCTCGGCATCGCCACGCTGACCGGCACCGAGATGGGCCTCATCACGGTGATGTACAGCGCGCAGAAGGGATTCACCTCAGGCTTCGCGGCGTTTCACATCGGGGTCATCGCCGGGTTGGTGGCNCTGCTCGTCGGCCTGACCGGCTTCATCGTCGTGCGACTGCGCGACCACAAGGTCCTGACGATCCCGGAGTATTACGAGAAACGATACGGTCGCCGCACACGCATCCTCGGCGGCGTCATGCTGGCGTTCGGCGGGCTGCTGAACATGGGGCTGTTCCTCAAGGTCGGCGCGATGTTCATCGTCGGCATCACCGGCATGGATCCGGACGGCGACGCGCTCAAGTTCGTGATGGCGGCGTTGCTGGCGCTGGTACTCGTCTACACGGTCATCGGCGGGATGATCTCGGTCGTGATCACCGACTACATCCAGTTTGTTGTCCTGTCGATCGGCATCCTCGTCACCGGCTGGCTGGCGATCGCTAGCGTCGGCTGGGATAATCTGTTCGAGACCGTCCAGACCCAGTTCAAGGGGAATTCCGGCTTCAACCCGGTGGCATCGGAGAGCGACTTCGGGTGGGAATACGTTGGGTGGATGTTTTTCCTCGGGATTGTGAACTGCGCGCTTTGGCCCACCGCCGTCGCCCGCGCGCTGGCCATGGAGAGCACCACCGCGCTCAAGCGGCAATACATGTGGTCCTCCATCTCGTTCGCCATCCGCATGATCATCCCGGCACTGCTCGGCATCTGCGCGTTTGTATTCGTGATGACCGTGGCCGAGGGCAAGGATTTGCAGCAGCTTTTCATGCCAACGGACGCCAACGCCAAGGCGGAGGACAACCTGTACGCCATGCCGATCTTCCTCGGGCGCATCCTGCCGGCGGGGCTGATCGGGCTGATCACCGCAGCAATGATTGCCGCCTTCATGTCCACGCACGACGGCTATCTGCTCTGCTGGAGCACGGTCATCACGCAGGACATCATCGCGCCGCTGTTCAACGAGCGACTCGACAACCCGACCCGCATCAAGATTACCCGCGTCCTGATCGTACTTATTGGGCTGTACATCCTTTATTGGGGCCTGTTTTACACCGGCGAGGAGGACATCTGGGACTACATGGCTGTGACCGGGGCAATCTACTTCACCGGGGCGTTTTCGCTGCTGGCCGGGGGCCTGTACCGGAACAGGTACATCGAAGTTTTAAAGAAGTATGCGGTGTTTAACGGAAGATCTAGGCGGAAAGAGTTCTGGTACTTCGGATTATTTAGCTGCGTCATCACTGTTGTTCTTTTTACCATCGACGCCGAGGTTGGAGTCGGACCTTTTTTAAGCGGCATCTATACACTATCCATTCTTATCCCGTCCATAGCCGTGACAATGCGACGGCTTCATGACACCGGTCGAAGCGGTTTGTGGATTCTGGTTAATTTAGTTCCGTGCATTGGCCCTTTTGTTCTTCTTTTCTTTTTGATGCAAGACAGTCAGCCGGGTGATAACCAATATGGTTCCAACCCAGAAGATCACGACACGGCATTGCAGGCGGCTAGTTCGACCGGCGCAGTACTCGCGCTGCTGGCCGGCATCACGGCCGTCATCGGGCTTGGCCCGGTGCAGCAGGCCGTTCACCAATGGATTCCCGGCAGCATCGCCGAGCGCACCATCACCGCCGTCGACGACGACACCGTCGAGTTCGAGGCGTTCGAGCTACCGGAAGCCGGAGAGAATTCCTTCCTGCGGGACGTTGTCGTTGATTACACGGCGACCCTGTTCGAGCAGGCCGAGCCGTGGGGGATCAACGAGCTGAAGGAATGGACGGCCGTGGTGCGCAACGCGGATGGCCAAACGCAAGCCGCCGAAGTCCGGGCCAGCGATCCGGACGCGGTCACGGTTGGCGCTTGGCCGGAAGGATTCGAACCGAAGGTCGGCGACACGGTGTCGATCTACAAGCCGATCTCCGGCGCGCGGGTCGGGTTGATGACAATCGGCTTCACTCTGTTTGTCTTCATCCTCGGCTCACTGATTTTCCCCGACCGCAAACCAAGGGAGGCAACCGATGAGTGACAAACCCATTCAACCCACCGACTCCGGCGCCCCTCCAGTTATGCCCTCGGTTATGGCTCCTCCCATTGTGCCACCCCCGCCACCGCCCAAGGCGGTGACACCTGAATGGGTGTTCACCCTGCTCTGGACGGTACTCGCCGTGCTTATCGTTGCGCTGGTCACGGCCGGGATGATCATCCTGTTCATGAAAACCGGCTGGGAAGGCGTATGGAAACTGACCCTGATTGGTACCTGCGGGCTGTTTGCAGTGATGTCAGTGCTGGTGATCGTGGGAGGCGCGCTGGACATTCGCAAACTGTTCCGCCGTCTCCGCGAACGGGAAGCCTCCGGCGACGACGACGGCGATTGACCGTTCTTTTGATTTTACTTCCGCCCGACCGAGGCTAACGTTCCGCACCAGAGCACATGGAGTTGATCCTTGAAACATTCCGGCGGGAGATCGATGCGGCAATGCAGTCGTACGACCGCCACGTGGTCTGTGTCTTCAAGACGCCGGACGACTGCCTCGAGGCAATCGAGCGGCTCATGCTCAAGGCGATCAAGGCGTACGAGGATCGAGCCACCGGCATGCGCCACGGCATCGCGCTCGACAAGGAGATCACCATCATGCTCAGCCAGGCGGAGGCCGACGCGCCGCTTTGCGGCATCTATTTCAACCTGCACACGCCGTACAGCCGGGAGCATGGCGGACGCAACATCCGTAAGGCCGGCGCGAAGGCCAAGGCCAACCCGCCAGACTGACGGCGCTCACTTCGGCCGAGCCTCGTCGCCCATCCAGATTTCCCCCTCGATAATATCCGCCACCGCGTAGGTGTCCCATGCCGGGCCGGACACGCGCACCTGACCCACCTTTTTCCCGAGCCGGTAAATGGCAAACTGTCGGCCGATCGTCGGCAGGCCGGTCAACCCGAAATCCAGCACCACGAAGTTTAGCCGGACATTCGTGCGGACCACCCGGCCCTCCATACGGAACGCCCCCGGCGTGACCACCGTCCCACCGCCCGGCTTGGCCAACGGATCGCCGCTCCCCTTGCCCGGCAGGGCGCACCCCGCCAAGCCAAGCGCCACGACCGCTGTCACCCAGTTCCGCACCGCCGCAGCATACCGCTTGGCAAAGCGTGCGCCACGAAAAACAGTTCCGCCTTCGCCTTGGCGGGGCGGCCTGCTACGCTTGGCCAAGCGGAACGAATCATGAGCGACACTCCCATTATCGAAGTTTGCATCGACTCGGTGGCCTCGGCCATCGCGGCGGAAGAAGGTGGCGCGGCCCGCGTTGAGCTGTGCCAAAACCTGTTCGAGGGCGGCACCACCCCGAGCATCGGCACGGTGCACCACGCGCTGGAGCGGGTCGGCATCAAGGTCAACGCCATCATCCGGCCACGCGGCGGCGATTTCCTCTACTCGGACGACGAGTTCGCCGTGATGCAGCGCGACCTCGTCGCGCTCAAGGAGATGGGCATCAACGGTGCGGTCATCGGCCTGCTCAACGCCGACGGCACCATCGACACCGAGCGCTCGAGGCAATTGATCGACCTCGCCCGGCCGCTCGAGGTGACCTATCACCGCGCGTTCGACGTCACCGCCGACCCGTTCCGCAGCCTCGACGACATCATCGGCCTCGGCGTCGAGCGGCTGCTCACCTCCGGGCAGGAGCCGTCCGTGCTCGAGGGATCGGAATTGATCGCCGAGCTGGTGCGGCGCGCCGGCGACGACCTCATCATCATGCCCGGCGCCGGCATCACCACAAAAAACCTGCCGCGTATCATGCGCGAAACCGGCGCGAAGGAATATCACCTGACCGGCAGCGCACCGGTGCTCAGCAAAATGGAGTTCCGCAACGAACGTTGCTTCATGGGCAAGGCACTTTACCCGCCCGAATTCTCGCTGAAAGTCACCGATGCCGGCAAGATTCGCGACTGCGTCCAAGCGCTGAGCGGCGGGGCGTAAACTTGGCCAAGCGGCCCACTACATCTTCGAGCGGGCCTTGTCGAGAATCTGGCGTTCGCGCTCGGTCAGGCTGTGGATGCCCTGCTTGGAAATCTTGTCGAGAATCGGGTCCACCTCGCGGCTCATAAAATCCCCCTCCGCCACCTCGGCGGCATCGACCACCTTCGGTTTGCGCCAGTTGCGACGGCGCGTGGCACCCGATCCCTTCGCCGAGTCACCCGAAACAAATCGAATCCTCGGCATGCCGGGCAAAAACCGCATCAGCCCGCCCCGCCGCACCAGTGCCGCCACATAAAACGCCCCAAACAACAACCCGCCCAAGTGCGCCGCATGCGCCACTTGACCGCCCGTTTCCGTGCGGATCGCCACCAAAATGCTCACCAATGCGATCGCCAGACTGCCCCAGAAAATCCAATGCAGCTTCAGCCGCAGGGGCAGGACAAAAAACAGCAGCAGATAAACCTCCCGCTGTGGAAACAGCCGGGCGAGCACCCCCATGAACCCGAACACCCCAGCGCTGGCCCCCACCATCGGCCCGGCAAACTGATCCGGGAACAGCACGGCGAACCCAAGCTGAAAGAGCGCCCCCACCACGCCGCTGAGCAGGTACAGCCCGATCACCTCCCGCCGCCCGATCGCCGGCTCCAGCGCCCGCCCGATGAAAAACAGGCCGAGGCCATTCATCAATAGATGCATCACGCTGCCATGTAAAAACTGGTATGTGATCAACTGCATCGGCAACAGTGCAGTGATCTGGCTTGAGTCCAATGCCAGCCACCGGCCAACGATCGACTGCCCGAACTCCCCGATCCGCTCGGACAAGCTGTCGTGATCGAAGAGGAGCTGTAGCAGAAAAACCACGACGTTGATCGTCAGCAGGATGGCCCACCCGGACCACGGCTGCTGCATCGACGGCGCGCGGAACCGCGGTTCCTCCGGCCTCATGTATGAACGATCGTCAAGCATCGACAAGCGCCAGCTTAACACGCGCCCCCTCCCCGGCCAATCATATCACTTGGCCGAGGCGGCGGATACCTTTTTGGATGTCGGTCTCGGTCGCGGCGCCGAAGCTCAGACGCATCTCGTGGCCAGGCTTGGGCCGCGTCGGGTCGTCGGTGTAACAGAGGCCACCCGGCACGTAGAGCACCTTGCGATCGAGTACCTTCCTGAAGAAGCGCGACTTCATCCCGGTGTTCACCTTGCGCGGCAGCGCGGCCCAGACGTTCAGGCCACCCTCCGGTTGCTCCCATCGCACCGCCTCCGGGAAATGCGCCCGCATCGCGTCGGTCATCGCCTTGGCCTTGGCGCGGTACCGGCGCTGCACCTTGGCCAGGTTTTTCTCGTAAAGGCCGGACTCCAGCGCGCGAACGACGAGCTGCTGGGCGAGGTGCCCCGTCCCAAAATCGTGGTTGCCCTTGATCCGCAGCACCGGCGCGAGCAACGCCTCCGGCAACACGCCGAAACCCACCCGCACGCCGGTGGCGAACGGCTTGCTGTATGTGCCGGAGTAAATGACCCGGTCCGCCGCGCCCCGGTTGGCCAACGCGGAGGGTGCCGGCGTGGCAGCGAACCCCAGTTCGCGGTAGGCGGCGTCCTCCATCAGGTAAATCGGATGACCCGCCGCGCGCTCGTAGCGGCGCAGCAACTCCAGTGCGCCCGTCTTCACTTGGCGACTGGTCGAGCGACCGGTCGGGTTTTGGTAATACGAAACGAGGTACAGCATTTTCACGCGTTTCAAGTCGTCGGAGCGCCGGAGCGACTCGAGAACCTGCTCGAGATGCCCAAGGTCGATGCCGTCGCGGTTCATCCGCACGCCCCGCCCGGCGACGCCCCGGCTCTGCATGATGCCGAGGTAAACGAAATAAGTCGGATCCTCCACCAGCACGATGTCGTCCGGGTCGCAAAGCGCCTCGGTGGCCATGTACAGGAACTGCTGCGAGCCGTGGGTGATGACCGTGCGCCTGGCCTCGTAGCTCGCCGCCTGGCCACGGGGATTGCCGTCGAGTTGCCGGATGCGCCGGGCCGTCAGTTTGCGCAGCGTGTCATCGCCCGCAGTCGAGCCGTACTGGAGTGCCGCTTGGCCAAGCGCAGCGTCGCCAAGCAACTCGTTGAGCAGGCGTCGGCTCCCGGCCACCGGCAGCGTCGGGTTGTCGGTGAACCCGGCCGCGAGCGAGATCAGCTCGGGCCGCTCGAGCTTGAGGCCCATCAGCCACGAGATCGGCGGCTCCTTCGTGCGCCGCCCCATCGCCGAGAGCGCGCTTGGTTTGGAATCGTTGCCGGCCATCCAACGGGAAAAGGTTGCCAACGCCCGGCTTATTGCCAGGCGATTTCGCCGGCAACGATCGTCATGGCGTTGCGGCCTTTCAACGTCCAGCCGTAGAACGGGTTGTTGACCGACTTGCTCGCGGTCTCCTCGCGGCGGAATTCCCACTCGGCGTCGAGGTCGAACACCGTCACGTCCGCCACGGCACCGACGCCCAGCGTGCCGCGGTCGAGTTGGATCAGCCTTGCCGGCGCGACGGTCAACCGCTCGATTACGTCGCTCAGCGGCATGCGGCCGCTGTGGTAAAGCTGCATCAGCGACACCGCCAACTCGTTCTCGAGGCCGGTGATGCCGAACGGCGCGTTGGCGAACTCGACCTCCTTTTCGTAGTCACAATGCGGCGCGTGGTCGCTAGAGATGATCTCCAGCGTGCCGTCGGCGACGCCCTCGATCACCGCCTCGCGGTCGGCGGCGGAGCGGAGCGGCGGGTTCATCTTGAAGTTCGTGTCGTACTCCGGCCAGGCCGGCCGGTCGCCGTTGCCCGCAAAAAACACGCCCTTGCCGTCCTCGGGCCAAAACTTGGCGCTGCCGGCGATCGCCGAGTCGGTCAGCGTGAAATGATGCGGGCAGGCCTCGCCGGAGACCGGGATGCCGCGCGCCTTGGCCTCGCGGATGAGCCGCACGCTCCCGGCGGCGGTCATGTGCTGGCAATGGACATGCGTGCCGGTTTTTTCCGCGAGTAGAATGTTGCGCGCGACGATCATCTCCTCGCCCGCGCTGGGCCAGCCCGGCAGGCCAAGCGTGTTGTTCCAGTACCCCTCGTGCATCACGCCCGCGCCGACGAGCGAGTAGTCCTGGCAATGGTCCATTACCGGCAGGCCAAACATGCTCGCGTACTCCATCGCGCGCCGCATCAGGTCGTTGTCCTGCACACAATGGCCGTCGTCGGTGATGGCGACCACGCCAGCATTTTTCAGCGAGCCGATCGGCGCCAGTTCCTCCCCGGCGATGCCCTTGGTGATCGTGCCAGTCGTGAGCACATTGACCTTGGCCAAGCGCTCCGCGCTGTCCTGGATTAGCGCCACCGTGCCGGGGTTGTCGATCGCCGGGCTGGTGTTGGGCATGCAGACGACGGTGGTAAAGCCGCCCCGCGCCGCCGCCGCCGCGCCGGTGCCGATGGTCTCCTTGGCCGTCTGGCCCGGCTCGCGAAAATGAACGTGAATGTCGATCAACCCCGGGCAGACGACCTTGCCGGTGGCGTCCACCTCCGGCGTACCGTCCGGCGCTTGGCCAGGCGCATCGGTGCCGATGGCGGCCACTTTTCCGCCGGCAATCAACAGGTCGGCGGTTTCATCCAGGCCGTTGGCGGGATCGATGAGGCGGCCTCCCTTGAGGAGCAAATCACTCACAGGCGCACAGGCTAGGGAAGACGGATTGACAACGCAAGCCGGGTTGGTAGGCTTCCGCGCGGTTGCGGGTGTAGTTCAATGGTAGAACGGAAGCCTTCCAAGCTTCACACGTGGGTTCGATTCCCATCGCCCGCTCCATCTTCTTCCCCCAAACCCGCGATTCCTTCACGGAACGATCATCCGCGCACATCTGCGTCATCTGCGGATCAAAAACTAAAAAAACTGGAACCCGTCAAAAAAGTTCGACCCGCCCCTGCTCCTCCGATACGGTTCCCGCACGCATGAAAGCCCTGACACTGTCACTCTCGTTTTTCCTGTCCATCGCTCTTCAGGCTGCCGACAAGCCGGCGCACTCCGCCGTCACCCCCGAGCCCCGTGACGGCGACTGGTGGATCAAGCGGCACGCCTCCTTCAACCAGCGCGTGGCCAAGGGCAACGTCGACCTGATCTTTATCGGCGACTCGATCACGCACAGCTGGGAGAGCGGCGGCAAAAACGTCTGGGCGAAACATTACGCCAAGCGCAACGCGGTGAACCTCGGGATCAGCGGCGACCGCACGCAGCACGTCCTGTGGCGGCTCGACAACGGCAACATCAAAAACATCAGCCCCAAGGTCGCCGTCATCATGATCGGCACGAACAACTCGGGCGAAGGCCGCAGCACCGCCGAGGAGATGATCGACGGCGTGACGGCGGTCGTCGACAAGCTCCGCGCCAAGCTGCCCAAGACGAAAGTCCTGCTGCTCGACATCTTCCCGCGCGGCCAGCGCATCAACGCGCAGCGCGGCAAGATCCTGCAGGTCAATCAGGTGCTGTCGCGGCTCGACGCCCGGCCGCACGTCACCTTCCTGCGCATCGGGCAAAATTTCCTCAGCCCGGACGGCTCCATCGCCAAGGAAATCATGCCAGACTTCCTGCATCTCACGCCGAAGGGATACGCCATCTGGGCCAAGTCGATCGAGCCGACGCTGGCCCGCCTGATGGGCGAATAACCCGGCGCCCCCGCGCTTGGCCAAGGAGGCAGCCCGTTGACTGAAGCAACCCAACCAGACGGCTTCAGCAACTCGCTCCAACTGTTTGACTCCCTGCACTGGATCGCGCTTGGCCTGTCGCTGCTGGCCATCGTCGGCGTACCGCTCATTGGCCGTTGCCTCTCGCTGCAAAACCGCCGCCGCGTCATCTGGGCGCTGATCGTTTTCACCGTCGCGCAGGAGATTGTCGACTACACCAACCGCGCCAGCTTCCGCGATCTGAACCTGATCCAAGACCTGCCGCTGCACCTCTGCAACTACGGGCTGCTGATCGCCGCCATCGGGCTGGTCACACGCAACCGGTTCTGTTTCGAGTTCGCCTACTACGCCGGGATGACCGGTGTGTTGCAGGCGCTGCTGACCCCAAACTTCGACGACCTGAAAAACCTCACCGAGTACATCGTCTACTTCATCCACCACGCGCTGATCATTCAGTTCGCGCTTTGGAACCTCGTCGTAGACCGGATGCTGCCGGGCCGCGGCGCGGTGGCGCGGACGCTCCTCTGCATCGTCGCCTTGATGCCACCCATCGCCCTCGTCAACTGGCTGACAGACGCCAACTACATGTACCTTTGCATCCGGCCGGAGGTGGACAACCCGCTCCTGTTCGGCGCATGGCCGTGGTACATCGGCAGCGTCCTGTTCATCGGCTGGGCGCTTATGCTCGTCGCCGCCCTGCCGATGGTGTGGCTGCGCTGCCGCCGCGAAAAATGATCAAGCTGTTGATAGCGCTTTCGCTGTTCGCCGGCGTGCTGCCGCGCTTGGCGGCCGAGCCGAGCGACATCGACCACTCTCGGCTGCTCGTTTACCGCGATGCAGCCGGTGGCGAACTCCCCGTCAAGACGCCCGCCGATTGGGCCAAGCGACGGCGGCAAATCGTCGACGGCATGCAGCAGGCGATGGGGCCTCTCCCCAGCCGTACCGCCCTCCCGCCGCTCGACATGCGCGTGCACGGCCAAGCCGACGGCGACGGCTTCACGCGGCTGACCATCGACTTCGTCACCGAGAAAAACGACCGGCTCCCCGCCCTGCTCTATCGCCCCAAGGCCAAGCGCTTGGCCAAGCGGGCAGGCATCCTCGCGCTGCACCCGACCTCGCCGCTGGGCAAGCATCGCGTCACAAAGGAAGGCGGCGTCCCCAACCGCGCCTACGCCTACGAATTGGCCAAGCGCGGCTGCATCGTCATCGCGCCCGACTACCCGCCGTACGGCGATTACAAATACGACTTCGAGTCGGACGACTACGTCTCTGGCACGATGAAGGGCATCTTCAACCATATGCGCTGCGTCGATTTGCTGCAGTCGCTGCCGGAGGTTGACCCCGGGCGCATCGGCGCGATCGGCCACTCGCTCGGCGGACACAACGCGATGTTCGTCGGCGTGTTTGACACGCGCATCCGCGTCATCGTCTCGAGCTGCGGCTGGACGCCATTCCACGATTATTACGGCGGAAATATCGCCGGCTGGACGACCGACCGCTACATGCCGCTGCTCAAGACGCGCTACGAACTCGACCCCGACCGCGTGCCGTTCGATTTTTACGGGGTGGTCGCCGCGCTGGCCCCGCGCGCGTTCTTCTCCAGTTCCCCGCTGCGCGACAGCAACTTCGACGTGCGCGGCGTCAAGAAGGCCATCCCCAAGGCGCGCGAAGTTTATCAACTGCTGGGCCAAGGCGAAGCCCTGCAACTCCGCACCCCCGACTGCGAACACGACTTCCCGCCCGAAATTCGCCAGGAAGCCTACCACTTCATCGACCAAGCACTTGGCCAAGCGGAGAATTGAACTCTAGAGCAACTGAGTGATGGGCTCGGCGCCGTGGATGACGCGCTGCACCTCGGGCGGGACGCCGGCCATGGCGCGGAGGGTGCCGGTGTCGAGGATGGTGTCCATGATGGTGGCGTACAGGTTGGGAATGGTAATCCGATCGCTCGCCGGCTCGCCGCCGTCGCGGGTGGTGGCGCCGACGACACGGCCCATCTGCAGCCCACCTCCGTACAGGAGCAGTGGGGCAACACCTGCCCAATGTTCCCGGCCACCCCGGGCGTTGACCTTGGGCGTGCGGCCCATCTCGCCGCAGCAGACGAGCAGGATCTTGTCGCGCAAACCGCGCGCCTCGACGTCCTCGATGAATGCGCTGACCGCGTGGTCGAACGGCGTGCCAACGTAACCCATGCCTTCGATCATTGTTGCGTTGTTCTGGTCGGCGTGCATGTCCCACACAAAGTTGGTGGTGATGGTGATGAAGCCAGCGCCCCGTTCCGCCAAGCGGCGGGCGAGCAGCATCAATTTGCCAAGGCTGTTCACGTGCTCGGCGTAGCGTGGATGGTTGTTCCATTTTTTGCTGATGCGCGAGACATCCATCAGTTTCGACGTATCGTAACGCTCGACCAGCTTGGGGTCTTCGCGTGTGATGTCGAATGCCTCCGAAACGGTGCCAGTGAGTGTCTGGAACGCCTGCGACTGGAATCGGTCGAGGCTCTCCGCGATGTCGCTATCACCGACCACGCGCCGCCACTGGTCGAGGCTGGCGAGCAGGCTGCGGCGGTCGTTGAGCCGAGTAGGATCGATCGCCAGTTTCATGTCCCGCTTGAGGTTCCCATCGCCGCTCGGGGCAAACGGCGCGTAGGCCGAGCCAAGCGGCCCGGTGCTGTCGAACCGGCCCAGATCCATGAACGCCGGCTTAGCGGAACTGTCCACCGCGCGTGGGAACAGCGACAGGTTGCGCGGCATGCCGTTGCGAGGATTGTTCGCGCCGGCGACACGGGCGTAGTGCGAGCCGACGTGCGCCCCGGCCGAGTAGCGCTTGCTGATGATCGGTTTCGAGTCGTGCGCGTTGCTCTCCGTGGTGAACGAGCGGACAATTGAAAACTTGTGCGCCAGCCTCGCCAGCCGCTGCATCGTGCTGCCAAACGTGATGCCCGGGATCGTCGTCGGGATCTCGCCGGTCATCGAGCGGACGCCGGCCGGCGCGCTCATCTTCGGATCAAATGTCTCGTATTGCGACGGGCCGCCGTGCTGGAACAGGAACACAACGCACTTGTCCTTGGCCAAACCGCCGGCCTGCTTGACCACCTCCTCCGCCCGAAGCAGTTCCGGCAGCGCCAAGCCGCCCAGCCCCAAGCTCCCCACCGAGAGAAACTCGCGCCGACTCCAACGGTTGGATTTGAGCCCCAGCATGATTCGCGGACACCGAAAAACGTACACCCACCCCACCCCGGCGCAATCTTTTCCGACCCGCCTGACCAACCGCTTGGCCAACGGGCGCTTGTGCCGGCGAGAGGGCCGCTCTACGCTGCGGGAGTCATGGCGTTGCCGGTCATTTCCGTGGAGCAGATGCGTCGCTGGGAGGCGGCGACGTGGGAGTCTGGCAAGACCGAAGAGGAGGTCATCGCCCAGGTCGGCGAAGTCGTGGCCAGCCACGCGATGGAGCTGACCCGGCCCGGCGACGCGATCCTGCTGCTCGCCGGCAAGGGGCATAACGGCGACGATGTGCGGGCCATGGCCGGGCATCTGCCGGGGCGCGAGGTGAGCCTGCTCAGCGTGACCGACCCGGCCAAGACGCGCCAAAAACTCCCGCTCGATCTTGATCCCGCCCCGGCGCTGGTGGTCGACGGCCTGTTCGGCATCGGGCTCAACCGGCCACTGGACGCCGACTGGATGCAGGTCATCGCGCAGGTCAACGCCAAGCGGCTGCGGGTGCTGTCGGTCGATACGCCTTCCGGCATCGACGCCGCCAGCGGCGAGGTGCAGGGCGCGGCCATCCGCGCGGAGGAAACGCTGACGCTCGGCGCAGCCAAACTGGGCCTGCTGCGGCCAAGCGCGTCGGAATACGTCGGGCGACTGCGGGTGGCGCCGGACATCGGCCTCTCGCCATGCCGCGAAACGAGCGACCTGCTGCTTGGCCAAGCGGACGATTTTTCCGGCTTCCCCCCGGCCCGGCCGGCCGGCGGGCACAAGGGCACGTTTGGGCACCTTGGCATCATGGCCGGCAGCGTCGGCTACCACGGCGCGGCGGTATTGGCGGCACGCGGCGCGGCGCGGGCGCAGCCGGGGTTGGTCACGCTTCTGACACCGGACGAGGTGTTCGTGCCGGTGGCGTCGCAGTTGCAAAGCGTGATGGTCCGGCCGCTGGTGCCGGGCGAAATTACGATCCACTCGATCACCGGACTGCTGATTGGCCCGGGGCTGGCCGCGGATGACCTGCCGGCTGACCTGAAGGAAACCACCGGCGAGATGTGGCGCGAGTCGTCGGTGCCGATGGTGGTGGATGCCAGCGCACTCGACTGGCTGCCGTCGGGTAAAATACCTGAAAAGTCGATCCGAGTGATCACACCGCACCCCGGCGAGGCAGCACGGTTGCTTAGTTCGAGCGCGGACGCCGTGCAAGCCGACCGAGTCGAGGCGTTGAGAGCGCTCTCGGCCAAGTTCGGTAACTGCTGGGTGATGTTGAAAGGGCAGCACACACTTATCGGGCACACCGAAGGCGAGGTGTTCGTGAACTCCACCGGCAACCCAGCGCTTGGCCAAGGCGGCAGCGGTGACCTGCTGGCAGGCTACCTGGCCGGGCTGCTGACCCAGCCGCTGTTGCGCGAGAATGTCAGCCGAACGATCCGATTCGCCGCCTGGCAGCATGGAGCGGCAGCGGACGAACTGGCTGGCCAAGTGCCAAACTGGGTGGTCGAGGACTTGGCCAATCGGATAGGGACCGTGCAGGCGTAATCCCAAAAAGCCTTTTTGAATGCCTTTACGATCAAAAAAAATTGGGATACGCTTTGCCTTCCGTTCTGCCGTGCAGTCCGAACTGCCAGAGTTGATTTTATCGGTCCAATGAATGTGTATATCCATCAAACAAAAATCATCCCACTGATCGCCTTCGCTTTGGGGCTGATATTGCTGCCGGGTTGCTCCCAACAGGGCATTGAACCGCAGGTAGAGAAGGCAGCCGAACCCAAATTCCAGTTGCCGGACGGAGCGAACAGTGTCGTCTTGATCCCGGTTAAGGTATTGGAGAATGAAGATCCCAAGCTGTTGTGGGAAATGCTTCCGCCGTCATACCAAACGGACGTCACAAATCTGATTCATCATTTTGTAAACAACATGGACCAGCAGATTTGGGACAAGCTATTTGAATTGCTACAACAGGCCGGACTCCTGTTGAATGAAAAACAGGATCTGATCACTGCCATGATTGAGGAAAGTATGGGTGGATCGGGTGCGTCACCGGAGGAGATGCAACAATCGCTCGAAATGATGGGGGGGATGCTAACAACCTTGGTCGAGAGTGACTTGGGCAAACACGAAAAAGCCAAGAGCATGGACCCGGGCAAGTTTCTGGATCAAACTGGGAAAGATCTGTTCAAGTTAATTGCCGAAACCTCCAAGCTTGAGGAGGGCGATCCCTGGAACTCAGAAATCAAGGCCAAGCTAAAGGATATCAAGGTAGAAGTGATTTCCGAAGAGAGTGACACCGCCACAATCAGCGTAAGCGGTATGCCTGATCTACCCGACATCGATGAGTTAACCGCCCAATTGCCAGATTTTGATAATTCTGAAGTGCCGGGACTGTCCATGCTCAAGAACGGCGAGCAAGAGGTCGTGAAGATCGAGGGAAAATGGATCCCAAAAGCAATGGCGGATGGCTGGAAGGAAACCATGACTGAGGCCAGCGAAAGGATAAATACCGACCTCAAGGATTTGCTCGGCCCGGAAGAGAAAAAACAGATCATGAATATTATGAACGCCGTTCAGATGGGGATGGCCGGCGCAACCAAGGCCAAAACACAGCAAGAACTGCAAATGGCAATGATGCAGGCAGTGATGGGAGCTTTAATGTCTGCCGGCGGAGGTGAAGGCGGGGGGCTCTTTCAAGAGGGATTGGGGTTTCCTGGACTTGGTGGTCCCGATGAGTAAAACAGATAATCACCGCTATTTAACTGATAAGTTGACTAAACAACAGTAGGAACCATGAACAAATCCAGAGTAACACTTTTGGCTATGACTTTAGGGCTTTTGATTCCGAGTAGTTTCGCCCAACAGGAAGATAAACCAATAAGCGAACAGATTCTTGGAACTTGGAAACATCAAACAGAACCAGTATCCCTCACACTCGAAGCCGGTGGGAAAGGTCGTGTGAGTATTGGAGGAGGACAATTTGGTCTTGATACAACTTGGAAATTGTTGGAAACGAACAAACTGTCAACGACAACCAAAAATCCTGGCACAGGCCAAGTTGAAACCGAGGTTGTAACTTTAGAGATTGCCGGGGACACGATGACGATAATTGATGAAGGGGGTGATAAAGACATCTTTAAAAGAACAACGGGCAAAGCTCCTGATAATTCTCTCTTCGAAGCAGCCGTAACGGGGAATCTTGAAGCAGTCAAACAACACATTGCCGCCGGTACAGATTTGAACCAAACAGACCCAAACCCAGCTGGCACAAAAGGCAGTGTCTTAAATGCAGCTGCAGCATTTGGAAACACTGACGTGGCTATAGCCCTGATTGAGGGTGGAGCCGATGTGAACCAAAAAGACAATGATGGATCCACTCCCCTGCACACAGCGGCTTTTTTTTGTTACCCGGAAATAGTCCAATCCTTATTGGACAATGGGGCTAACAAGAGTATCAAGAATAACGATGGTTCCACAGCACTTGATGGGGTGGTATTACCATGGGAAGCAGCCAAGCAAATCTATGACTTTTTTAATGCTTTTGTATTTAAGCCCGTCGGCAAACCGTTGGACTACAATCGCATCCAGAAAAACAGGCCCCAGGTTGCTACTATCATTCGTAAAGCTCCAATTAATCGTAGTGCGGGAAGTGCCAATGCCCGTCAACTGGCCGAAGGCGAGATCAGCCTTACCAATGGCGACGTCATCGAAGGCACCGTGGCGGATGTGGACCAGAACGGCATCGTCGTGCGGCGTGACATCGGCGGCTTCGCGCGGCGGGCCAACTGGATGGAATTGACCCAGGAGAGCCTCAAGAAAATTAAGAACCTCGGTGAGACGGATCCCAATCGTTACAAGGGAGCGGCCGCCTTCGCGGAGCCATTCATCGAGCCGGACGAATCGCAAATGGAACGGAACCTCCCGCCCGGGCCGGTCCGGGGGCTGGTCGAGCCGGAGGTGCCTTCGAGTGTGCCAGTCGCCTCCAAGATGGCGGCCTACGGCAGCGGCGGCGGTATCGGCCTACTGGTGGCCATCGCGATCGGGAGCATGGTGGCCGGGCTGGGTGTGGCGGCGTTCCGGGAATCCAACGCGCTTCTGGCGGCTGGCGTCTCGCTAATCCTGCCGATCGTTGGCCCGATTCTTTTTCTCGTGAAACCGAAGGTCGAGTACGAGGATGACTACGACGAGGATGAGGAATACGAATACGAGGAAGCCGAGGCGCCGGAGGGAGCCACCATGACCGACACAGGCGGCGGAGCCGTGGTCGGGATGGTGCCGGAGGCCAACAAGATGAGTTTCGCCCAGACGGGGCCAAAGAAATCCGGGCTCAAGCCGCAGACCTGGACGCGCGGCGACACGCGATTCGACCGGTCGTTTTTCCAGAACAACTTCCCGAACTATTTCAAGGTGGTGCTCGGCGCGGCAGAGCGCGACATGGCGCTGGCCGTGAAGACCGGCAAACGCGAATACGTCGGCCAGCGCATCAAGCGCATCTCGGGAACGGACATTCACATGGAGCTGCTCAACGGCAAGGAGCAGAAAATCACCTTCAGCGAAATTGGCGCAGTGGATCTGCGAGCAAAATAGAATCCCTCCCCCCTCATGCAGTCCGGCGATCTCCGCCGGCCGTCCCGTTTTTCCGATGAAACTTCGCACGACACTACTGTTTGGATCGCCCGGTGCCGGCAAAGGCACGCAGGGGGCGATCCTTGGCAATATCCCCGGCTACCTGCACATCTCCAGCGGCGACCTTTTCCGCAACCTGGGCGCGCAAAACCCGCTACGGGAAACGTTCATCGAATACGCCGGCCGGGGGGAACTGGTGCCGGACGAACCGACCATCGGGCTGGTCCGGGAGGACATCGACAACCGCATCCGCAACGGAAATTTCGAGCCGGAGACCGACACGCTGTTGCTCGACGGCATCCCCCGCAACCTCGCGCAGGCCCAGTTGCTCGATGACACCCTGAACGTCGTCGGCGTACTGAACCTGTTCTGCACGGACATCGACATCATGGTCGAGCGGCTTCAGGCCCGGGCGCTGCGCGAGAACCGGCTCGACGACGCCAACCTCGAGACCATCCTCAACCGGCTCGAGGTGCACAAGGCCGAGACCCGGCCGGTGCTCGACCATTACGGCGATGACATCTCATACACCATCGACTCCACCCAGTCTCCGGTGCGCGTCCTGCGCGACGTGCTCGAGGTGCTGGCCAAGCTCGAGATGTAACCCCTTTCCGCCACCGTGACGCCGCCGCTGCGAGTTGTTTTCATGGGAACGGCGGAGTTCGCCTGCCCCAGCCTCGCCGCGCTCGACGACGCGCCCGGCATCGAGGTCGCGGCCGTGTTCACCCAACCGGACCGGCCGAAGGGCCGCCAACTCATCCCCCAACCGCCGCCGGTCAAGCGCGAGGCCGAGTCGCGCCGCCTCCCCGTCCTCCAGCCGGAACGCCTGCGGGACGACCCTAAAGCCCTAGAGCCACTCGCCCCCGGCCTGATCGTCGTCGCCGCCTACGGCCAGATTCTCCCGCAGACCATTCTCGACCTCCCGCCGCACGGCTGCCTCAACGTCCACGGCTCCCTCCTCCCGGCCTACCGCGGCGCGGCGCCGATCCAGCGCGCCCTGCTCGACGGCCAGGCGGAGACCGGCGTCACCATCATGCAGATGGACGCCGGCCTCGACACCGGCGCGATGCTTGCCAAGGCCGCCACGCCGATCGGGCCAACCGACAACGCGCANACCCTGCACGACCGCTTGGCCAAGCGCGGNGCGGAACTGCTGCTCGAGACNATCCCNGGCCACGTGNCCGGGNAGATNACGCCGGANCCGCAGGACNACGCCCTCGCCACCCACGCCGCCAAGATNACCCGCGACATGGGCCNCGTTGACTGGTCGCTGCCGGCCACNCGGCTNTGGAACCAGGCGCGCGCCTTCACCCCCTGGCCCGGCCTGTACACCCGCCTCGACGGCAAACGACTGAAGCTGCTCGAGGTCAAGCCGGCGGAGGCGGCCGGACACGAACCGGGCCGCGTTGGCCAAGCGGACGCCGACGGCATCGTCGTCGGCTGCGGCGACGGCGCGCTCCGCATCACCCGCCTGCAAAAAGAAGGTGCCAAGCCCCTGACCGCTGCCGAGTTTCTCGCCGGAACCCCGCTGCCCCCCGGCACACAACTGGGCTGAGAAAAATGCCGCTTGGCCAAGCGCGGTTTTTGCCCGAACATCAGCGGCATGGAAACGGTGGTTGAACAACCTCTCCCGGATGCCAACGGGCGCTTCGGCGAATACGGCGGGCGCTACGTCCCCGAGACGCTCATGCACCCGTTGCAGGAACTCGAGGAGGAATATTTCCGCGCGCAAGGCGATTCCGGCTTTCAGGACGAACTGCAATATTATCTGCGCGAATTCTGTGGCCGCCCCACCCCGCTCTACCACGCCGAGCGGCTCACCCGCGACCTTGGCGGCGCGAAAATCTACCTCAAGCGCGAAGACCTGCTGCACACCGGCGCGCACAAGATCAACAACGCCATGGGGCAGATTTTGCTGGCCAAGCGGATGGGCAAGACGCGCATCATCGCCGAGACCGGCGCCGGGCAGCACGGCGTGGCCACCGCCACCGTCGCAGCGATGTTCGGGCTGGAGTGCGTCATTTACATGGGCGCGGTCGACTGCAAGCGGCAGGCGCTGAACGTGTTCCGAATGCGCATGCTCGGCGCAGAGGTCGTGCCGGTGGAGGCCGGCCAAAAGACGCTCAAGGAAGCCGTCAACGAGGCGATGCGCGACTGGGTCACCAACGTCCGCGGCACGCACTACATCCTCGGCACCGCCTACGGCGCGCACCCGTACCCCGTGATGGTGCGCAACTTCCAGCGCGTGATCGGAGACGAGGCGCGACGCCAGATTCTCGAGCAGGAGGAACGCCTGCCGGACCACCTCATCGCCTGCGTCGGCGGCGGCTCAAACGCGATCGGCCTGTTTTACCCGTTCCTCGGCGACGACGGCGTGACAATGACCGGCGTCGAGGCCGGCGGCGAAGGCATCGTCGACGGCAAACACGCCGCGCGGTTCCAGGGTGGCGGACTCGGCGTGCTGCAGGGCACGCGCTCATTCGTGCTGCAGGACGCGGACGGGCAAATCCAACTCACCCACAGTGTCTCCGCCGGGCTGGATTACGCCGCCGTCGGCCCCGAGCACGCCTGGCTGCGCGACGCCGACCGCGTGCAGTACACCTACGCCACCGACGCCGAGGCGCTGGCGGCATTCCAGCAATTGGCCAAGCTCGAGGGCATCATCCCCGCGCTCGAGTCGAGCCACGCCATCGCCGAAGTCATCAAGGTCGCGCCCACGATGAACGCCGACCAAATCATCATCGCGAACCTCTCCGGCCGGGGCGACAAGGACGTCGCGCAGGTCGCCGAGATGGGTATCCTGTGACGCTTGGCCAAGCGCTTGGCTTTATCCACGATGAACGAGCCGGAGGAAATGCGGGTGGACAAGTGGCTGTTCGCCGTGCGCCTGTTCAAGACCCGAAGCCAGGCGGCCGACGCCTGCCGCAACGGCAAGGTTTGCCTTAACGACGCCCCGGCCAAGGCGGCCAAGCCGCTCAAGCCCGGCGACACGGTCACCGTCCGGCAAAGCCCCATCACGCGCACGCTCAAGGTCGTCGGCCTCACCGAGCGCCGCGTCGGGGCCAAGCTCGTGCCCGACTTCGCCACCGACGAAACGCCTCCCGCTGAACTCGAAAAGCTGCGCCATGCCAAGCGCGACCGCACCGAAACCGGACGCCCCACCAAGCGCAACCGGCGACTGATCCACCGCTTCACCGACGGCGGCCAAACTTGAATGAGTGCGAACAAAAACAGCGTGATTGGCGGATTCGCGAGGGCGGCGGCTTTCGTGCTGTGTCTGGGCGTCGTACTGCTCGTCGACACGCTGAGCGGCGACTCGCTGACCCGCCGCCTCGGCATCGAGCCGCGAGTCATTCACGGGCTGGACGGTATGCTGTTTGCGCCCCTCCTGCACGGCGACCTCGGCCATTACCTCTCAAACGCCATGCCGATGATCGTGCTGCTCGGGTTGCTCTTCGCAAACAGCAACTACAAGCCCTGGCGCTCACTCGGGATCGTCTGGCTGCTTGGCGGCCTTGGCACGTGGGTGATCGGCCGGCCCGGATCGACGCACATCGGAGCGAGCATCGTCATCTTCGGGCTGGTGGCGTTCCTGATCGTCGCCTCGTTGTTTTTGCGGAGTTGGCGCTCGGCCGTCGTCAGCGCGGTGGTGCTTTTTTTCTACGGCGGGATTTTCCTGGGGGTCCTCCCGCCGCTGCTTAACAGCAGCCTACAGGAAAAAATCTCATGGGAGGGCCACCTTTCCGGTGCGGTCGCCGGAGTCATCGCCGCCTGGCGAATCCGACGGGGCTAACCAGCTGCGCTTGGCCAAGCGGGTGAGCTGGTTTTGAAAGTGGTGTCGCGCGGCGCTGGTCGACGCGCCCCAAGGTTTAGTCGTACTGTTTGAGCACCTCGAAGCGCTGGCTGCCTTTGCTGTTAAGGTGCACGACGACGCCCTTCTTCAAATCCTCGCCCTCGAGCGCGGCCTTGAAGGATGAAACCGAGTCGACGGTTTCGCTGTTGATGCGTGTCACGATGTCGCCGGGGGCGATTCCCTTCTCGGCGGCGGCGCTGTCGTTTTCGATCGCGGTGACGATCACGCCCTCCCCGTCCTCGACCTCGAAGCGCTTGGCCAAGTC
>NYYJ01000027.1 GCA_002686755.1 Verrucomicrobiales bacterium | reverse complement strand
GAGACCGTGATGGCCGAGATCGTGATGACCGAGACCGTGATGACCGAGACCGTGATGGCCGAGACCGGGATGACCGAGACCGGGATGACCGAGACCGTGATGACCGAGATCGTGATGGCCGAGATCGTGATGGCCGAGACCGGGATGGCCGAGACCGGGATGGCCGAGACCGTGATGGCCGAGACCGGGATGGCCGAGACCATGACGCCGAGGACAACGACAGAAAGTCCAGGCGGAAGCGGGATTAATAGAGGGGGAAAGTCAAAGTTGAAATAGCTTGGCCAAGCGCTTGGCCAAGTGCCGGGCTACTCGTAGCGCAGTGCCTCGATGGGGTCGAGGCGGGAGGCCTTGAAGGCGGGGAACAGACCGGCGAGCAAGCCGACGCAGGCGCTGAACGCCACGCCGATGGCCAGCGCCTGGGCGGTGATCTCCGGCGTGTTCTCGTTCGGGAGCAGTTCGGTCAGCAGCCAGACGGAGCCGTACGACGCCGGGATGCCGGCCAGGCCGCCGAGGAGGGCGAGCGAGATGCTCTCCATGATGATCTGCAGGAAGACCACCGTGCCGGTGGCGCCCATTGCCTTGAAGGTGCCGATCTCGCGGATGCGCTCGTTGATGCTGGCGAGCATGATGTTCATGATGCCCACGCCGCCGACGAGCAGGCTCAGCGCCGCGATGATGCCCCGGATGATCTTGGCGTTGGCCAGGCGCTCGTTGATGTTGGTCAGCGCGCTTTCCTGAGTGCGGAACCCGAAGTCCTCGATACCGTTGTGCGTGCGAATGAGGATGTTGCGAATCTGCTCCAGCGCCGGCTCGATCAACTCGAGGTCGATGACTTTCACGTCCAGGTCGCTCAGCTTGGGATCGGGCACGTAGACGGTGGTTTCCCCGGAACTGCTTGAGCCGACGGATCTTCCGGAGGAGGTCGTTGTCGTGCTTGCGGAGGCCATCCGAAACTTCATCCACATGGTATTGATGGGGATGTGGATGGTGTTGTTGCGATGGTAAAAAGAGCCGCCCCGCCGCCTGTACATGGACGATTCCCGCTTCGGGCCGCTCCGGGCCTGCTCCTGTGCCAGCTTGAATTCCCGCCGCTTTTTCTCCGCCTCACTCTCCATCCGCTTGTACACGCCGACCACAGTAAAAGGCCGACGATTGATCTGGATGGACTTTCCAACGGCGGGGTTCTGTTCACCATCCGGTGCAGCGCCAAACAGGTTGTCGGCGATCTCCGCCCCGATGACACAGACATTCTTGGCCAGCAAATCCTCCAGGTCCGAAAAAAACCGGCCATGCTCCACCTCGTACAGGTCTAGTTCCATCACATCCGGCCAGACGCCCATGAAGGAGGAGATATAGGCCCGCTTGTCCTGGTAGGTGGCACGGGCACGGGAGACGTACATCTCCGGCGAGACGGACTTGAGCAGCGTGGCGTTTTTCTTCAGGGCATAGGCGTCCTGAATGGTGATACCGGGGGAATAGTCGCGCTTGTGATCCTGATAATCGGGTGGTTCCTCCTGGTTGATATGCACCTTGTCCGCGCCGCCGTAGGCGACCATCCGCTCCTTCATCGCGTTCTCCATTCCCTGCACAATGGCCGACATCGTCACCAGGCTGACGATGCCCAGCACCACCCCCAGGATCGTCAGCAACGACCGGAACCAGTGGGCGGCAATTTCCCGCAGGCCGATGGTGATGATGTTGAGCAGGATCATGGCGGATCAGTCGTAACGGAGGGCCTGGATCGGATCCAGCTTTGCCGCCTTGATGGCCGGGAACAGCCCCGCGAGGCTGCCGGTGAGCACGCTGAAGCCGAACGCTACCATCATGGCCATGGAGGTCATCACCGGCGGGGTCGTGTCCTCAGCGAAACCGGCCAGGGTGTTCACCAGGATGGGCGAAACGATCAACCCCAGTATCCCGCCTGCCATGGCGAGAACAACACTCTCTGTGATGATCTGCGTGAAGATGTCGAGCGTTGTGGCCCCGATCGACTTGCGGATGCCGATCTCTCGGACTCGCTCGGAGATGCTCGAGAGCATGATGTTGACGATACCGATCCCACCTACAAGCAGGCAGATACCGGCAATGAACATGCCGCTCACCCGTTCGTTGTGGATGGCCAGGTTGATGTCGTCGGCAAACTCCTCCTGCGTCTCGAACTCAAAGTCCTCCAGCCCCTTGTGGGTCCGCATGACCACGTTTCGAACCTGTTGCAGGGAAGGGGACATCAGGGAGACATCATGGATTTTCATCGTCACCTCGGAGAGTTTGCGATCCATGGCGCTTCCGGTCTCGTAGGAGGAGTCGAGCTTGGATACCAGGGTGTTGAGCGGCACCATGACGGTGGAGTTTTTCTGGTAGTAAATGTACTGCGTGCGTCTCGCGTTCCGATCGCCTCCGCGGAATCGGGAAAACGGGTTGCGGCGGGAAATTGTCTCGCCACGTGCAATGGCCTCGTTCTTTTTTTTGCGATCCTCGTCGCTCATGTATTCCTTGAACATGCCTACGATCGTGAACGGCAGATAGTTAATGAGGATTTTTTCGCCAACGGGATTGATCGGCTGTCCCTGTTCGTCGTATTCCCCGAACAGGCTGTTTCGAACCTCCGTCCCGATCACACAAACGTTATTCCCGAGGTGATCCTCCATCATGTTGAACATCCGTCCGTGTTCAATCTCATGCTCCAGCAACTCGACTGCACTTGGCCAAGTACCGAGCAGGGATGAAACCCGTGTTCCCTTGCCCCGGCGGCTGACGCGCGGGTAGCGCTTGTTGACGATCGGCGTGACCGTGTGAACCAACGGGGCTCCGTTTTGCAGCGCGTAGACATCCTTCAGCGTGACGCCCTTGGCCTCGCCCTCGAGGTGTTTCTGGTAGTCCGGCAGGTCGTCCTCCGACTCCAGGGTGATTTTTTCCAACCCGCCCGTTTGGGCCAGCGACTCCCGCAGCAGGTTCTCCTTGCCCTTCACGAAAGACGCCATCGTCACCAGGCTTGCCACGCCGCAAATGACGCCGAACATGGTCAGCGCGGACCGGAACCAATGCGCCCCGATCTCCTTGATGCCGCTTTGGATGACCGTGCCGATGTTCATCGCGAAGGGCTTACGGTGTGGTCTCCGCCTCCCGGCTGGAGACCTGCTCAAACCTTGGGGCATCCCCGGCCAGCTTGGGGTCGATCTCGTTGGCGATCTTTCCGTCCCGAATCTCGATCCGCCTTGGCGTCACGGCTGCGATCTCCGGGTCATGCGTCACCAACATCACGGTGCGCCCCTCCTGCTGCAGTTTGTCGAACATCTGCAGGATCATCTCGCCGGTGTTGGAGTCCAGGTTGCCGGTCGGCTCGTCGGCGAAGATGATGCGTGGATCGTTCACCAGTGCTCGCGCGATCGCGGTACGCTGCTGCTGGCCCCCGGACAACTGGGAGGGGCGGTGTTTGCTGCGGTCCTCCATGTTGACCAGCCGCAGGGCGTCCATCGCCCGCTCGCGGCGTTCCTTGTTGCTGGCGCCGCTGTACACCATCGGCAGCTCCACGTTCTGCCGCACGGTCAGCTTGGGCAGTAAGTTAAAGAACTGGAAAACAAATCCGATTTTCTTGTTCCGGATGGTGGCCAGTTGGCGCGCCGAGGCGTCGTGGATCATGGTTCCGTCCAGCTTGAGGGTGCCGGAGGTCGGGGAGTCCAGGCAGCCCAGGATGTGCATCAGCGTGGACTTGCCGCTGCCGGAGGGGCCGATGATGGAAATGAATTCGCCGGGATCAATGTCGAGTGTCACCCCGTCAAGGGCGCGGATGGTTTCGCCCCCGAGGTGGTAGGTTTTGTGGATGTCCCGTAGTTCGAGAAGCGCCATGAGATGTTTGCAGCCAAGCGCTTGGCCAAGCGGCCAAGCCGGGGTTAATTCCGACCGCCACCGCGGGGGCCACCGCGTGAGCCACCGCCTCCTCCTCTTGGCCCCCCGCCTCCGCCCGAGCGTTGCCGGAATCGTTCACGGAGCTTGTTGAGTTCCTCCGGGCTCATGTCCCTCATTTTTTCCCGGCGTTCGTCGCGGCTTAATTTACCGTCGCCGTCCTTGTCGTACTTGGCATCGTCCGGGTCAAGCTGCCCCTCCGTCTTTGTTACAGTCTCGCCGGCGAGGCTGATGGTTTCCCCGACGAGCTCTTCCGCCGGTTTTTCGAGGGACACCTCCTCGCCGCCCTTCAGGCCTGCCTTGACCTCGGCGTAGCCCAAGTCGTTCACCCCGACGTCGATCATGTGTTTATTGAAAGTCTCGCCGTTCTTGACGTAAACATAGGTCTCGGTGCGCTGCTCCGCCTCGTTGCGCTCGGTGAAAATGGCGGCCAACGGCGCGGCCACCGCGTCGTTGGCCGAGGCGACCGGAATGTTGATACTGGCCGTCATACCGGGGATGATTTCAGAGTTGCTTGTCAGCAGCTTGATTCGGGTGGCAAATCCCTTGATGCTGTTGCGGATGGTTGCCTGCGGCGCGATGCGTTCCACGATGCCATCGATCACCAGATCCTTGATGGCTTCGATCTCGATGGTGACTTCCTGGTTTTTTTTCATCCGCGCCACATCCGCCTGGTTGACATGTGCCTCGATGATGAGGTTGTTCAGGTCGGCGATCTCCATCACCTCGGTTCCGCCACTTTGGCCGCCCGAGCCGGAGACCGCTTGGCCGATTGATACCGGGCGTGTGAGCACCGTGCAGTCAAACGGGGCGACAACACTCGTCTTAGAAAGCTTCTCGAGGGAGAGTTCGTAATCATTCTGCGACCGGTCCCGCGTGTTTTTGGCCAGTTCAAACTTGGTCTTGGCGTTCTCGTATACTTCCTTGGAAATCAAGTCGTCTCCAAAGAGCTGCTCGGATCGCTCGTGAGCGCTTTTGGCCTGTTCAAGCTGAAGGGTGGCGCTGTCGATCTGTTTTTTGCGGGTCTCGATCTCGATGCGCAGATCCTTGTCGTCCAGCCGGAACAGGAGATCCCCCTTGGCCACGTGGTCGGAGATGTCCACCGGTAGCTCGGCAATTTTGCCATGCACCTCGGGCCGGACGGAAACCTTGTCCGCCGGGCTGATCTCGCCCGCCACGCGCACCGTGAAGTCGATGTCGCGCTGCTCGATGAAATTGGTTGTTTCCCGGACCTTGCTTCGAGCCTTGTTGCCATCCGGTTTCTCCACGCCGCCCTGCCACTGGAGGTAGCCAAAGACTCCAACCGCAATGATCAGCGCGACAATAACGATATTTTTCATGAAAGAAATAGGGGCGGACGCTAGCGAATCATTCACACAAATTCAACCCTGCAGTGGGTATCCGTCGTGGTTGGCGTCCCGTCCCGGAGTAAATACGCTGGGAGCCGCGTTTAGTTTCAAATAATTGCTTTTCAAGCCGCCCCTTGGCAGGGTGTGCGCTGTTCTGGCTGGAGGGACACTGTAAAAAACCACAAGCTGCTGGGTGCAAATTATTTACAACATTCTTTTTGAGGTCTGCTTTATTCTTTCGGCGCCGTATTATTTTTTTCGGATGAAACGCCGGGGCGGCTGGCGGCACGGCTTTGGCGAGCGGCTGGGCCGTTATTCCACAAAGCTAAAGCAGGCCATCAGCAATCGGGACGTCCTTTGGCTGCACGCAGTCAGCGTCGGTGAGGCGAATATCTGCGTCCAGTTGATCAAGGTGCTCCAGCCCCGGTTGCCGAACCTCAAGCTCGTCGTCTCCACCACGACCACCACCGCGATGAGTGAGCTGCGAAAAAAACTCCCCGCCGAGGTGGGCCGAATTTATTTCCCGATCGACCGGAGGGCATTTGTCCGGCGTGCCCTTGCCACCATCCGGCCCAAGGCGGTCGTGCTCGTCGAGGCGGAGATTTGGCCGAACTTCCTCTGGGGTCTGCAGGGCCGAAAAATCCCGCATTTCCTGGTGAACACCCGCATCTCCGACAAGTCGTACAAAGGCTACCGCCGGTTCGGGTTTTTGTTTCGCCGTTTCTTTGCAGGGTTCACCGGCGTGGGCGCACAAAGCGAGCCCGATGCCAGTCGCCTGGTCGAACTTGGCTGCGAGCCCAGCGGGGTGCATGTCTTTGGCAGTTGCAAATTCGACGGCACAGGTGTCAGCCGTGACCGGCTTCTGGATGTTCCGGCCTTGTTGCGAACGTTGGGCGTTCCCGAAGGCGCACCGTTGCTCGTTGGCGGTAGCACGCACGTTGGCGAGGAGGAAATCCTGGCCCGCTTGGCCAAGCGATTGCGCGAAAAGCACACTGACCTGTTCCTCATCCTCGTGCCGCGCCACGCCGAGCGCGGGCGCGAGGTAGGCGACGCCTTGGCCAAGCAGGGCGTGCGGTTTGTTTTCCGTAACGAGGTCGGCGGCAACGACCCGCCACGGGAGCAGGGGAGCCTCGACTGCCTGCTCGTCAATACGACCGGGGAATTGAAATTTTTTTATGAGGAAGCCACGGTTGTGTTCATCGGCAAAAGCTTGGCCGCGCGGGGAGGGCAGAACCCGATTGAGCCGGCCGGCTTGGCCAAGCCGATCGTGCTCGGGCCGCACATGGACAATTTCACGGAAATCACCGCCAAGTTCCTCGCAAACGACGCCGCGGTTCAAGTCGCCGACGAAATCGCCCTCGAGGCGGCCATCGACGATCTGCTCGGCGACAAGCCCAAGCGGGACGCGCTTGGCCAAGCGGCGCGAAAAGTGGTCCAGAGCAACGAGGGCGCGGTCGAGCGAACAGTCGATATGATCCTCTCAGGCACCGAAACTGCTGGAATGGTGCAGAAATATTGACTGAATAGCTCTCTATTCAGCCGTAAAAAAACGACAAAAAACGGTTGACGAAAGGCGAAAACCGCCTAATCTCAACCAAGCCTATCGGGTTTAGGTATTTTATTTTGGAAACCGCTTTAGCCAACGATTCAGCCGCCAGTCTCGCCTTTGATCTGAAAGAGGCCAACGCCCGCCTTGAGAAGGCGTCTGCCTCGGAGCGCTTGGCTTGGGCATCCGCCCAGTTTGGTGCCGGGCTGGTGTTGTCGTCCAGTTTTGGTGCCCAAGCGGCGGTCATGCTGCACCTCGCAACTCAGGCGCGCCCGGACATCCCGGTGATCTTTGTCGATACCGGCTATCTGTTTCCTGAGACGTACGAATTTGCCGATCGCTTGGCCAAGCGGTTGGAGGTGAATCTTAAAGTATATCGGTCGAGACGAAGCCCGGCATGGCAGGAGGCGATCGATGGCAAACGCTGGGAGCAGGGGGTCGAGGGCATCGAGGCTTACAATCAGGAAAACAAGGTTGAGCCGATGAATCGGGCGCTCGACGAACTGCAGGCCACCGCTTGGCTTGCCGGACTGCGCCGGCAGCAGAGCGCGTCCCGCGAAAATCTCTCGGTGCTCGCCTTGGCCAAGGGGAGGGTGAAGATTCACCCGATCATCGACTGGACCGACAAAAATGTTCACGATTACCTGAAGGCAAATGAACTCCCATACCATCCTCTTTGGGAGCAGGGTTACATCTCCATCGGGGACACGCACACCACGCGCAAACTGGAGGATGGGATGAGTGAGGAGGAGACGCGCTTTTTTGGAATCAAACGTGAGTGCGGTTTGCACGAGGGGACGGAGACCGATTTCACCATCTGATGTCGACACCGGAAAACATCCACCCGACTTTTGGCCAATTGCTGGATCGCGAAGCCAAGGAGGCGCTGCTGAATCAGCGCGGTTTGGTGGTCTGGTTGTACGGCCTGTCCGGCAGCGGCAAAAGCACGCTGGCCACTGCGCTCGAGAGACGACTGCATGAAGAGGGCGTATTCACACAGGTGCTCGATGGGGACAACATCCGAACCGGGTTGAACAAGAATCTTGGTTTTTCGGATGAGGATCGATCGGAGAACATTCGCCGCATCGCCGAGGTGGCCAAGCTATTCGCAACGGCTGGAGTGGTGACCATCACGTCGTTCATCTGCCCCCGAAACGAGTTGCGAGCGCTGGCCCGCGAGATTGTTGGCCAAGCGGACTTTTTGGAAGTGTACGTCGAGTGCAGTTTTGAGACCTGCGAACAGCGGGATGTGAAGGGGCTTTACGCCAAGGCCAAGGCGGGGGAGGTGAAACAGTTTACCGGCAAGGACTCGTCCTTTGAGGCGCCGGAACCCCGAAATGTGGCGGACTTGATCCTGAACACGGACAACCAAACCGAGGGCGAATCCCTTGAGCAACTTTATCTGGCCGTGCATCCACGAGTGACACTGGCCAACGAGTAATATGAGCGAACAAAAAGGATATCAACTCACCCATCTGCAGCAACTGGAGGCGGAATCGATCTTCATCATGCGGGAGGTCGCCGCGCAATTCGGCAAGCCGGCGCTGCTGTTTTCCGGCGGCAAGGATTCCATCGTGATGGTGCGCCTGGCGCAGAAAGCGTTTTGGCCGGCAAAGCTGCCATTTCCGCTAGTGCACGTTGATACAGGGCACAACTTCGACGAGACGATCCAGTTTCGTGATGACCTCGCCAACGACGTGGGCGCGGAATTGGTCGTTGCCAGTGTGCAGGAGGAGATCGATGCCGGGCGGGCCAAGGAGGAAACCGGACCGAACCCGAGCCGTAACCGATTGCAGATTCCCGCACTGCTGAACGCGATTGAAAAAAACCAATATGATGCCTGCCTCGGTGGTGCCCGGCGCGATGAGGAAAAAGCGCGGGCCAAGGAGCGCTTTTTCTCACACCGGAATTCATTCGGGGAATGGGACCCGAAAAACCAGCGGCCGGAGCTTTGGAACCTGTTCAACGGCAAGATGGATTTTGGCGAGCATTTTCGAATTTTCCCGCTGAGCAATTGGACCGAGATGGACGTCTGGCAGTATATCAAGTTGGAGAACATCCCGTTGCCGAGTATTTATTTTTCCCACGAACGGGAATTTGTGCGACGCAGTGGGGTGCTGCTTGGTAAATGCGAGCACATCACCCTTTTGGAGGGTGAAGCGTGGGAGAGTGGCAACGTGCGTTGCCGCACAGTGGGTGACATGACTTGCACCGGCATGGTCGAGAGCGTCGCAAACAACGTGGACGACATCATCGAGGAAGTCGCCGCTGCTCGCCAGACAGAGCGGGGTGGCCGAGTTGATGACAAGCGAAGCGAGACCGCCATGGAGGATCGCAAGAAGGAAGGGTATTTTTAGAAAGAAATTTCGATGAGCACTGATACGAAAGGTTATTTGGATATGGATCTGCTGCGGTTCACCACTGCGGGCAGTGTGGACGACGGCAAAAGCACGCTCATCGGGCGGCTGCTGTATGACTGCAAATCCATTTTTGAAGATCAATGGGAGGCTGTGGAGCAGTCCAGCAAACAGCGTGGTGATGAGAACGTAAACCTGGCGCTGTTGACTGACGGGCTGCGATCGGAGCGCGAGCAAGGCATCACGATCGACGTGGCCTATCGCTACTTCGCCACGCCCAAGCGCAAGTTCATCATCGCCGATACACCGGGGCACATCCAGTACACGCGTAACATGGTCACCGGGGCCTCTACGGCGAACCTGGCCATCATCCTCATTGACGCTCGAAACGGAGTGATCGAGCAGACCTGCCGCCACTCGTTCATCGCGAGCCTGCTGCAAATCCAGCATATTGTGGTGTGCGTCAACAAGATGGATTTGGTCGACTGGAGCGAGGATCGATACAACGAGATCGTCGAGCAGTACAAGGAATTTGCCTCACGGCTTGACGTGCCGCATATCGACTTCATCCCGATCAGTGCGCTGCTTGGGGACAACGTGGTCGATCGCTCGAAAAACATGGACTGGTTCAAGGGCAGTCCGCTGCTCTACATGCTGGAGACGGTGTACATCGGTAACGAGCACAACCATGTGGACGCGCGCTTCCCGGTGCAGTGGGTGATTCGGCCGCACAGCGATGAATACCATGATTTCCGAGGGTACGCCGGTCGCGTGGCGGGTGGCGTGTTCAAGCCGGGTGACGAGATCACCGTGTTGCCAAGCGGCTTTCAGTCTCGCATCAGGGGCGTACACGACATCGGCGGCGATCTTGAGGAAGCCTACGCTCCCATGTCCGTCTCCCTCACGCTTGAGGATGAGATCGACATTAGCCGGGGCGACATGATCGTGAAGCAGAACAACCCGCCTGAGAGCAGTCAGCAGATCGAAGCGATGATTGTGTGGTTCAGCTCGGACGCCAGTTTGGTTGAGCGCGGTCGTTACACCATTCGTCACACGACCAACGAGGCCAAGTGCCTGTTGAAGGAGATGAAATACAAGGTGGACATCAACACGCTTCACAAGATCGAGGATGATCGTGAGGTGAGGTTGAACGACATTGCCCGAGTCTCGTTGCAGACCAGTGCGCCGATTCACTTCGACCGCTATCGCCGGAACCGGGCGACGGGCAGCTTTGTGCTGGTCGATGAACAGTCCAACAATACCGTGGCTGCCGGCATGATCGTGGGCTGAGCCCGCGCTTGGCCAAGCGGGCACAAAAAAGGCGACGCAGTTTTTGCGTCGCCTTTTTGCGTATCGGAATTTGTTTTAGTCGTTGAGCGCCTCGTAGACGTTGCCGACCATTCCCTCGCTTGGGGTTAGGGTCTTTGCGCCGGGCGCCCACTTGGCCGGACAGGCTTCATCTGGGTTGTCGGCACAGTGAGCATTCGCCTCCATAATGCGAACCAGTTCCTCCATGTTACGCCCGACATTGTAGAAGTTCACCTGACTGCTGACGAGTTTCCCCTCGGGATTGATCACGAACGTGCCGCGCAGAGCGAGGCCGGTTTCGTCGTCGTACACGCCGAAGAGGCTGCTGACCAACCCGGTGGTATCGGCGGCCATGGTATACTTGACGTCGGCCATCAGTTTCTCTGCCTGACACCAAGCCAGGTGGCTAAACTTCGTATCGGTTGAGACGGAGATGACCTTGGCTCCAAGCTCGGTCAACTTGGCATCCTGTGCCGAGAGGTCGGCCAGTTCGGTCGGACAAACAAAGGTGAAGTCCGCAGGATAAAAGACGAGGATGGTCCATTTGCCGTCCTTTTTCAGGTCGGCCAGATTGACCTCGCCAAACGAACCGCTGGCCGGTTCGTAGGTTTCCATCTTAAACTCGGGCACGTCCTGCCCCACGCCAATCGGGGGCAGATCACCGTGAATGTCGTCCATGAAATCTGACATGCTTGCAACCTTTACAGACCCTTTTCGATCATCAGCTTGAGCAGATCGCCAACGCGGTTGGAGTAACCCCACTCGTTGTCGTACCAGCTCACGAGCTTGAAAAAGTTCTCGTTCAACTCCATGCCGGCGGCTTGGTCGTAGATGCTTGAGTCGGCACAGTGAATGAAATCGGTGCTCACGACGGCGTCCTCGGTGTAGGCCATGATGCCCTTGAGATACGACTCGCTGGCGGCCTTCATCGCGGCGGAGATCTCGGCGTAGCTGGTGCTCTTCTCGGTCTTGAACGTCAGATCGACAACTGAGGTGGTCGGGGTCGGCACGCGGAACGCCATGCCGGTCAACTTGCCCTTTACCTCCGGGCAGACGAGGCTCACGGCCTTCGCGGCGCCGGTGCTGGCCGGGATGATGTTGGTGGCAGCGGCGCGGCCGTCACGCCATGCCTTGCGGCTTGGGCCGTCCACGGTTTTCTGCGTGGCGGTGTAGGCGTGGATGGTGGTCATCAGACCCTCGGCGATTCCGAAGCCTTCCTTGAGCAGCACGTGTACGACTGGGGCCAGGCAATTGGTGGTGCAGGAGGCGTTGGAGACGATGTGGTGGTTGGCGGCGTCATACAGGTTGTCGTTGACACCCATCACGACGGTCAAGTCCTCGCCCTTGGCCGGGGCGGAGATGATCACCTTCTTGGCACCGGCCTCAATGTGGCCGCTGGCCTTTTCGGCGGCGGTGAACAGGCCGGTGGACTCGATGACGACGTCCACGCCAAGTTCCTTCCACGGCAGGCCGCTTGGCTCGCGGGCGCTGACCACCTTGATCTCGTCGCCATTGACGATGATGGTGTCATCCCCTTGGTGGGTGACTTCGCCGGGGAAGGTGCCCTGCGTCGAGTCGTATTTCACGAGGTAGGCGAGGTTGTCCGCCGGGACGATGTCACCCACGGCGACCACGTCGATCTCGTCGCCGACGAGGCCCTGTTCCACCATCGCACGATATGCCAATCGGCCGATTCGGCCGAAACCATTGATTGCTACTTTTACTGCCATGTCAAAAATTTGAGTTTGTCAGGTTGCTCCCGGAAATCGGGGGAGGAATGCTAACGGCGATTGCCCCGGCGTCAACGCGATTTTGCAAAAACTTCCCGCGCTTGGCCAAGCGGAAGGATCCGCTGGGCGGGTTGGGGTGTTTTCTTCAGGGGGCAAATGCAGGTTTTAACGCGCTTGGGATGGGGACAATCGTCTTTTCCCGGTTTTTGATCGTTTTCAGTTCCGGCACATCGGTGAAGCGTAACCGGATCAACCCGAGGAAATGAACATGCTTGTCGTAAGCCCCGCCGAGCAGTGCCCTCGAGGAAAATACGTGTTCCCGGCTGTCGGCCCGATAGGCCACGAGGGAGACCTTGGCTACCGAGAAGCTGTTTTCCTTCTTGAAAAACGCCAACTCGGGCAGAGCCACCGGAGCGCCGGTCAGGGGGTTGGGCATCGCCTGATCCTCGGCAATCCCGAACGTGACGGCGGCGGTGTCCAGTGAGTTGGCCCCGCTGCGAACCTCGACGATCATCTGGGCCTGTGCAACATCATCGACAACCAGCACGCCGTTGGAGAAGAGCAGGTCACGGAGCGAGCCGATGAGGTATTCCTGGTCGAGCGACTTCAGGTATTGCTCCGAGAGAAATACCTTCACTCCCCGCAGGCGGCGGATGGCCTCCATGTCGATTTCATCGAGCGCGCGGTCGATGGCGGAGCTCAGCAGTAACTGTTCGCCGACGCTGCGGGCCGGCTCGGTCATTCGCTGTTTGTTTACACAGCCCGTGGCCAAGCCAGCGAGCAGCGCAATCGCAACTGAAGTGTACGTTCTCATCAAAAAATCAGGTGTTCGCCTTGTCGTGCAGGATCGCTGCCTCGAGGCCGAGGATGTATGACGCTACGCCGAAGCCGTTGATGCTGCCGATGCAGGCCTGGGCGATGATCGACTTGCGCCGGTACGCCTCCCGGGCGTGGACGTTGGTCAGGTGAATCTCGATGGCGTTCACGCCCGCACCGGTGATGGCGTCCTTGAGGGCGATGCTCGTGTGCGTGTACGCCGCGGCGTTGAGGATCACGTAGTCGTAATTACCGGCGGCTTGCTGCACTTGTGTCACCAGTTCGCCTTCGTGGTTGGACTGGTGAAACGTCACCTCGACGTTGTGGCGCCCGGCGTGTTCGCGAACCATTCCCTCGATGTCCGCCAGCGTCATGCTGCCGTAAATCTCCGGTTCGCGCTGGCCCAACAGGTTCAGGTTGGGGCCGTTCAGGAACAATGCCTTCATATCTCGGCGGATTGTTATTCAGTCGCCGCGCTTTTGTCGAACCGATTCGGCGGCTCGGCCAGCAGCCAGCCCAGCATTAGCCAGGCCGGCCAGGCCGAGGCCGGGATGTACAGGCCGAACTCGACAAATCCCTGCAGCACCCACGCGAGCAGGCCCAGCCGTGCCGCCATCCGCACCGGATCGTCCATTCGCCGCCGGGCCAGCACCCAGGCTGTCCACCCGACGAACGCCGCGTAAAGTGCAAACCCCGGCCAGCCGGAGTCGCTCGCCTGCTGCAGATAGTCGTTGTGAGTCAGCCGCGTCGGCTCGGCGTCGGGCGCGCGGTGCCGCTTGTAAGCGAGTTGAAACGTCCCCGGCCCGGTGCCGAGCAGCGGCTCCTCCATCGCCGTTTGTGCGGCGGCGCGCCAGTAGCCAAACCGCGCCCCGACACTCGTCGCCCCGCGATCGAAATAGTCGGCGTACTTTACCGCGAACCCTGCCAAGCCCAGCACCATCGCCGCGCCGGCCAGCCCCAGCTTCAGTTTGTTGGAGAGCGGCCAATGCAGAAACCAGGCGCCGAGCAGCACGATCGCGATCAGCCAACCGGCCTTCGAGCCAGACCAGTAAAGGCAGGCCAAGCCGACCACCGCCAGCCCAAGCGCCAGCGTGAAGCGGAGCCTCCCCCACCGCGCTTGGCCAAGCAGCAGGGCGAGCGACACCGGCAGCAGCAGCAGGATCACCCCGGCCAGCGCGTTCGGGTAGAACATGTGTCCGTAAAGCCGCGTGCTGTACATACGCTTGACCAACTCGAGTGGAAGCTGTCGCACCTTGGCCGCGGTCTCCGGGGGCAGGGCGGCGATCTCTTTCTCGATCTCCGGCGGGATGGCCCCGGTCGATTCCCGCGCCTTGGCCGAAACTTTTTCCGGGTCAAGTTTGCCGGACTCGATTTCCGCGATGATGCTGTCGCGAGTCTGCTCAAGTCCGCCGAATTTCTCGACACACGCATCCGCGAGATTCAGCAGCAGGCCAAGCGCCGCTCCCCACAGCGCCAGCTTGGCCAGGCGCATCCGGCCCAGCACGAACAGCCCCAGGTAAAACGGCGCAAGGCAGGAGGCGAAATGAATCACGGTTGCCAGCGACATCGCTTGGTTTTCCGTCTGCAAAAACGAAAGCAACTGCCACCCCAGCCAAGCGGCGGGCAGCCAAGCGAGCCACTTGGGCACGCCGGCCGGCAGCCGAAACCTGGGCTTGGCCAAGCGCGAAAAACCGAGCACGCACGCCAGTCCCAGCACGGCAAGAATCCCGAGATATGGGCGGGCGTTCGAGCGGTTTTCCTCCCCCAAAATCACGAACTTCGGCGGATGCAGGTAGTCGAGGATGACCGGGTTGCCGAACAGGAACAGCGCGGTGAAAAGCCAGACGCCGGTGAGGATCAAAAAGATACGGTCCTTCTGCGCTGGGGTGTCGGCGAGCATCGGCCCGGTCACAGTTTCAGCTTGAGTAGGCCGACCTCGAGCGCGAGAGCCTCCTGCACATTGGTCGTCTCGAGCAGGCGCTGCGTGGCCTCGATCGATTGCAGGTTCTCGAGTGCCTGCGCCGGGGTCAGCCGTTGGCCGATCGCCTCCGAGGTGTCGGCCCAATCCTGAAAGTGCAGCANCTCCCGGCCCTGCCGCAGCGCCGCCAGCCAGACGTCGCGCAGCCACCACTGCAGCCCGGTCAGGAAATCCCCGCGCTGACGCCGGTACTCGGCGGCGATGGAGGCCTCGAGTTCCTGCTTCAGTTTTTCGCGGAGCGCCGGCTCGAGGTCGTCGAGCCGGTTCAGCGGCGACGCCTCCTCCTGCGATTCCTCGATGCGGTCGCGCTTGGCCGACAAATGTTCCATCAAGCTGCCAAGCAGCCGGTAACGGCCCATGAGCCCCTCGTCCGTCTCGGCGCTCATCCCGACGAACGACCGCAGCCAAGCCGTGTCGCTGGCCTCGAGCTGCACGTCGGCCTCGCCACCGAAGTTCACCCGCATGCAGCGGGAGCGGATCGTCTCCCCGAGTTGGTCGGGGTGGACGCTCAACAGGATGAACACCGTCCGTTCCGGCGGCTCCTCCAGCGTTTTGAGGAAGGCGTTGTACGCCGGGCCGGGCATGCGGTCGGCCCCGGCGATGACCGCCACCTTGTAGCGTCCCTCGGTTGGCTTGAGGGAGACTTTGCGCGCAAGGTTGCGGACCTGCTCGATGCTGATGACGCGGGATTTTTTCTCCGGCCGCACGAAGTCGAGGTCGGGGAAGTTGCCCGAGTCGACCTTGCGGCATGGGATGCAGCCGCCGCACGGCTCGAGCGGGATGCCTGTCTCGCCGGTCGCGGTCGGGGAGGTGCAGTTCAGCGTCCGCGCCAGTCCAGTTGCGTGGGCCTCGAGCGCCTCGATCGAGCCGCCGGTGAACAGGTAGGCGTGGCCCAACCGCCCGTTGGCCAAGCTGCGCCGCAGTTGATCGGCGGCTTGGCAGGAGGGCGGTTGTGGTGTGTCGGACACAGGCGCGTTATACCGTCCGCGCTTGGCCAAGGCGATTCCGGAAAAATCGTTTTGCTGCCGCTTGGCCAAGCGCGTTTCTTGCCACTAACGGGAATGACAGGCAAGATGCCCGCGCATGAACCGGATCGAGGAACGGTTTCAACGCCTCAAACGGGAGGGACAAAAGGGATTCGTGGTGTACATCGGNGCGGGCGACCCCGATCTGGATGCGACGCACGACTTGGCGCTGGCGTTCGACGAGATTGGTGTCGACGTGCTGGAGTTGGGCGTGCCGTTCAGCGACCCGTTGGCCGACGGTCTCGTCAACCAATTGGCGGCCCAGCGTGGGCTCGACGCCGGCACCACGCCGGACGGCGTACTCGAGACCGTGACGAAGATTCGTGGGACATCGCAGATCCCGATCGTCCTGTACGTTTACTTCAACATTTTGCACAAGCGCGGGCTGGCGGCGTTCGTGCAGGCGGCCGCGAAGGCCGGGGTCGATGGTTTGCTTGTGCTCGATCTGCCGCCGGAGGAGTCGGAGGATTACGAGTCGCTGATGGCCGCCGCCGGTCTGTGCCCGATTTATCTCGTGGCGCCGACCACGCCGCCGGATCGGGTGGAATTGATCGTCAAGCGCGGGAAGGGCTTCATTTATTACGTGTCGCGCGAAGGCGTCACCGGCATGCAGCAAACCGTCTCCGACACCATCGAGCCGATGACCCGGATCATCCGCGAGCACACCGACATCCCGATCGCCGTCGGCTTCGGCATCTCGAACCCGGAACAGGCCGCCGAGGTGGCGCAGAACGCAGAGGCGGTCGTCGTCGGCAGCGCGATCGTCAACCAAATCGCCAGCAACGGCCAAGCCACCGATCTCGTGCCAACCGTCAAGGCTTTCACCGCCAACCTCATCAGCGGCATTCGATAGTCCATGCAACTCAAGGATCGCTACATCATCATCATGGCCGGTGGCCGGGGCGAACGGTTCTGGCCGGTCAGCCGCGAGCGCAAGCCGAAACAACTCATCACCCTCCTGGGCGGGCGCTCGTTCCTGCAACAGACCGTTGACCGCGTGAAGCCGGTCGCGCCGCTCGAGAACATTTTCATCATCACCAACGCCGTGCAGGCCGCCGCCGTGCGCCGGCAATTGCCGGAGTTGCCCAAGTGCAACATCATCGGCGAGCCGTGCGGACGCGACACCTGCGCCGCCGTCGCGTTGGGTGCAGCGTTGGTCGGTGCCCGATCCGAAAACGGTGTGATGGCCGTGCTGCCAGCCGACCATGTCATCCCGGACGAGGCCAGATTTCGCCGCGTACTGATCGACTCGATGCGCTTGGCCAAGCGCGAACCGGCGTTGGTCACCATCGGCATCCAGCCGCACGAGCCGGCCACCGGCTACGGCTACATTCAGGTCGGCGGCAAATTGGCCAGCGCCCCAGCCAAGTCACTCAAGTCCAATTTTTTCAATGCAAAGAAATTCGTCGAAAAGCCAAACCTCGCCACGGCCAAGCGCTACCTCAAGAGTGGCCAATATCGGTGGAACGCCGGCATGTTCATCTGGTCGTACGAGACCATCGCCGGCGAATTGCGGCGACTGCAGCCCAAGCTGTTCACCGCCGCCGAAAAATGGCGCGGCCTCAGCAGCTTGGCCAAGCTCAACGCCGCCTTGGGAAGGGACTATCCCAAACTGGAAAAAATTTCAGTCGATTACGCCATCATGGAAAACGCGCAAAACATCGTCTGCGCGGACGGCGACTTCGGTTGGGATGACCTCGGCTCGTGGCCGGCGTTGGCGCGGCACCTCAAGCCGGACGCTGCCGGTAACTGCGCTGTCGGCGACCTCGTGCAGGTCGACTCGGCAAACAATGTCGTGTTCGACGCCCGCACGCGCCGCCGCACACCGATCGCGTTGGTGGGCGTTCGCGACACGATCGTCGTGCAGACCGACGACGCCATGCTCGTCGCCCACCAGTCCGAGTCACAAAAAATCAAGCAGATCGTCGCCCAACTCGCCAAAGACAAGCGCTTCAAACAGTTGGTTTGACTCACGCTCCCGATCCTGATTTGTTTGCTCCGACGAAATGACTTCGACGCTGCATTATGACAACGCGCGGATCGCGCAGCAGCTTTTCAACAACAACCCGAAAAACCTCCAGATGCTTGAGGCGCGCCTCGGCGTGAAGGCGACCAGCCGAGATGGCTGGATCAAGCTGGACGGCGACGAGGACGGCGTGGCGACGGCGACCGGGTTGTTTCAGTCGCTCGAGGGCGCGGTTAAGGCCGGGGTGGTGATCCGCAACCGGGACTTTGCCTACGCGCTGAACACCGTGTCGAGCGACGGCGCGGAGGCGTTGAACGGGCTGTATTCGCTCACGTTGCAAACGTCCACGCGCATGCCACCGGTTAACCCGAAAACGCTTGGCCAAAAACGCTACCTCGAGGCGATCCAGGATCACGACATCACCTTTGGCATCGGGCCGGCCGGTACCGGCAAGACGTTCCTGGCGATGACGATGGCGGTCATCGCGTTGAAGGAGGAGAAGGTGTCGCGGATTGTTCTTACGCGGCCGGCGGTCGAGGCTGGCGAGGCGCTGGGCTTTCTGCCGGGCGACCTGTACGAGAAACTGGCGCCGTACCTGCGGCCGCTGCACGACGCGCTGCAGGATCTGCTGCCGATGGAGGAGGTGCAGAAACAGATGGAACGCGGTATCGTGGAGATCGCGCCGCTGGCCTACATGCGCGGCCGCACGCTCAACAACGCCTTTATCATTCTGGACGAGGCGCAAAATTCCACCGCCGAGCAGATGCTGATGTTCCTCACGCGGCTTGGCTTCAACTCCAAGGCGGTCATCACCGGCGACCCGACGCAGATCGACCTGCCGCCTAGCAAGACCTCCGGCATCATCGAGGCGAAACAAGCCCTCGCAAAGGTCGACGGCATTGCCCTGTGCGAACTCGACAAGCGGGACGTCGTGCGGCATCCGCTCGTCCAGCGGATCGTGCAGGCGTACGACGATCACCGCAACGGCGGCGGTTGATGCCGCGCCTGGCCAAGCGACCCGCCGATGTCCCTCACCGTCCGCAGCCGACAAGCGAGCCACCCGGTCGATGCGTGGCGGTTGCGCCGCTTGGCCAAGTGGGCACTTGCCGAGACCGATCCCGGCAAAGCGGTTGACTTCGACGCGCACGCGCTTGGCGTGTTCCTCGTCGATGAGGCGGAGATGGCCCGGGCCAATTGGGAGCATCTCCGGCACGAGGGGGCGACGGACGTGATCACACTCGACTACGGTGACCAAGCGGGTACCACGCCCAAGTCGGGGCCGCTGCTGGGCGAGATTTTTATCTGCCCTGTCGTCGCGGAGGCGTTCGCGCGAGAGCACGGCACGACGTGGCCGGAGGAGGTGGCTCGGTATTTGATTCACGGCATCCTCCATTTGCGCGGGTACGACGACCGCGATGCGACTCGCCGAAAGAGGATGAAGCGGGAGGAGAACCGGCTTATGCGCGAAGCGTCGGAGTGCTTTCCCTTGAGCCGCTTGGCCAAGCGGGGTAGGGTGGTTGGCAGATGAGCAAACGGGTTACGTTGCTGGGGCGGACGCGCCGGAATTTTTTCACCGGCCTGGCGGTTGTGTTGCCGGTGATCATCTCGATTGGTGTCGCGCTTTGGCTTTTCAACCAGGCGGTCGCGGTTTCCGACATCCTGCTTTACCCATTCCGGTTCGTCCCTGGGTTGGAGTTGAGCGATATTTGGAAGGACGGCGTCTCCGGCTCCGAGCTTTATTTCGGCTGGAAGGTGGTGGCCATTCTCGAGGCGGTCATCCTCACCGGGTTGCTTGGTTTTCTCACTCGCTATTACATTGGCAAAAAACTGGTTCAGCTGATGGATTACGTGCTGATGAACGTGCCGCTGCTCGGNAAAATCTACGGTACGGTCAAGCAGGTCAACCAGGCATTCACCTCGGAAAAGAAGTCGAGCTTCAAGCAGGTGGTCATGGTGGAGTTCCCGCGCAAGGGGCTTTTTTCGGTTGGGTTCGTCACGGCGGAGCAGGTCAAGACCGACGAGGGCGAGAGCATCATCAGCATCTTCGTGCCGACTACGCCGAACCCGACAACCGGCTTCCTGCTCGTGCTGCCGGAGAGCAAAGTGGTCAAGCTCGACATGTCGGTCGCCGACGGCATCAAGTACATCGTCAGCCTCGGCGCGGTGCCGCCGGAAAACGCGGGCGGCGTCCAGGCGGCNTTCAAGGCCGAGGCGGCGAGAATGCTCTCCGATGGATGAGCGCGCTACCGGGCTGGTTCTGCGTGTTTTTCCGCTGACGGAAACGAGCCTCGTCGTTCATTGGCTTAGCCCAGAGGCCGGCCGCATCGGCACCGTGGCCAAGGGGGCGCGACGGGCCAAGTCGCCGTTTCGCGGCAAGCTTGACCTGTTTCACCTCGCGGAGTTCAGCTTCCGGCGTAGCCGCCGTTCCGATCTGCACACACTTTGCGAAGTCGCGTTGCGGGACACCTTTCCCCATCTCCGCACCGATGTGGAGCTGCTCGACTGCCTCGCTCGCGCAGCCAAGCTGCTGAACCGAGCGACCGAGGAGCAGACACCACTGCCGGCCGAGTTCGGCCTGATGCTGGAACTGGTGCGCCGGCTCGATGGCGGCGAGGCGGGGGAGTTTTGGCTGACGGTTTTCGAGGTCAAGTTCCTCGCCAGCCAGGGGCAGTCGCCGGACTGGGCCAAGGCCAGGCTCGACGCCGGCACGCGAGCGATTGCTGCCAGAATGGCTTCGAACGACTGGGCCGGCTTGGCCAAGCTGCGGCCAAGCGCGGCGCAACTCCGCCGCTTGGCCGGGTTTCTCGACACATTCATTCGGGACCACGTCGGCCCGGTCAAGCGCCTGGCCAAGCGCAGCGGCTGAGGCCGCTTACGCCTCCAAGGTGAGTTCGCCGTTGGCTAGGCTGACGTTGATGTGGTCGCCCGCCTTGAATTCGCCGTCGAGCAGTCGCTTGGCCAAGGGATTGAGCAACTGCTCCTGGATAGTGCGCTTGAGCGGTCGCGCGCCGAATTGCGGATCGTAGCCTTCACGAGCCAGGTGCTGCTTGGCCTCGTCGCTGACCTCGAGCGTGAGTTGTTGCGCCTCGAGGCGTTTGCCCACGTTGCGCAATTGGAGGTCGATGATCACCGCCAACTGATTCTCTTCAAGGCTATGGAACACAATCGTGTCGTCGATCCGATTGAGGAATTCCGGGCGGAAGTGCGCCTTCAACTCGGCCTCGACTTTTTGTTCCATGTCGAGCCGGTCGGTGTCGCTTGTTTTGCCGTCGAGAAAATGTTCCTGGATGATGTGCGAGCCGATGTTGCTGGTCATGATGACGATGGCGTTGCGGAAATCGACCGTGCGGCCCTGACCGTCGGTGAGCCGTCCGTCATCGAGCACCTGCAAAAAGACGTTGAACACGTCCGGGTGCGCCTTCTCGATTTCGTCGAACAGCACCACGCTGTACGGTTTGCGGCGGACGGCCTCGCTGAGTTGGCCGCCCTCCTCGTGGCCGACGTAGCCCGGCGGCGCACCGATCAGCCGCGCGACGGTGTGTTTCTCCATGTACTCGCTCATGTCGATTCGCACCATCGCCGACTCGTCGTCGAACAGGAACTCGGCCAGCGCGCGGGCAAGCTCAGTCTTGCCGACACCGGTCGGCCCCATGAAAATGAACGAGCCGATCGGCCGGTCCGGATCCTGCAGGCCGCTCCGGGCGCGGCGCACCGCGTCGGCCACGGCGTGGACGGCCTCAGTCTGGCCAATGACCCTCTCGCCGATTCGCGCCTCCATCTGGACGAGTTTCTGGCGCTCGCCCTCGAGCATCTTGGCCACCGGGATGCCGGTCCACGCGGCGACGACCTCGGCGATATTTTCGTCGGTGACTTCCTCCTGCAACAGTCGCTTGGCCTCGCCGGACTGCTTCAGCGTCGCCTTCATGTCAGCAAGCTTTTGCTCGAGGCCGGGGATGGTCTCGTAGCGGATTTGCGCCGCCTGGTTCAGGTCGCCGTCGCGCTCGGCCTGTTCCTGCGCGCGGTGCGCCTCTTCGAGTTGGCTGTTGACGATGCTGGCGGCGTCGATGGAGGCCTTCTCGTCCTGCCAACGGGCTTTCAATTCGCCGGCCTCCTCCTTGAGGTTGGCTAAGGTTTCCTCCAGCTTGGCCAAGCGCTCGCGGCTGGCGTCGTCCTTTTCCTTTTTCAACGCCGTGCGCTCGATTTCAAGCTGCATGATTTGACGCTCGAGTTGGTCGATCTCGGTCGGCATCGAGTCGAGTTCCATGCGGAGGCGCGACGCCGCCTCGTCGATGAGGTCGATTGCCTTGTCCGGCAGGAACCTGTCGGTGATGTATCGGTCGGACAGGGTGGCGGCGGATACCAGCGCGGTGTCCTGGATGCGGATGCCGTGGTGGACCTCGTACCGCTCCTTGAGGCCGCGCAAAATGGCGATGGTGGCCTCCACGCTTGGCTCGTCCACCTTGACCGGCTGGAAACGGCGCTCGAGCGCGGGGTCCTTCTCGATGTGTTTGCGGTATTCGTCGAGTGTGGTGGCACCGACGCAGCGCAATTCGCCCCGGGCGAGCTGCGGCTTGAGCATGTTGGCGGCATCGGTCGCGCCCTCGGCGGCGCCGGCGCCAACGAGCGTGTGCAACTCGTCGATGAACAGGATGATCTGCCCGTCGCTGGCGGTGATCTCCTTGATGAACGCCTTGAGGCGATCCTCGAATTCGCCGCGGTACTTCGCGCCGGCGATCATCGCGCTGAGGTCCATCGCGACGAGCGTCTTGTTGTTGAGCGACTCCGGCACATCGCCGCTGACGATGCGCCGGGCCAGCCCCTCGGCGATGGCGGTCTTGCCGACGCCCGGCTCGCCGATGAGCACCGGGTTGTTTTTCGTGCGGCGGCTGAGCACCTGCATCACGCGGCGGATTTCGTCGTCGCGCCCGATGATGGGATCGATCTTGCCCTGCTTGGCCAAGGCCGTGAGGTCGCGCCCGTATTTTTCGAGCGCTTGAAACTTGTCTTCCGGGTTGGCATCAGTGACGCGCTGGTTGCCGCGCAGTTGGCCAAGCGCCTCGAGCACGGCGTCGCGCCGGAGGTGATGTTGTTTGAACACACGGCCAAGCGCCGTACCGCCCTTGGCCAACAGACCCAGCAGCATGTGCTCAGTGCTGACGAATTCGTCGCCAAGTTGCGTCGCCTCGGTCTGGGCGGCGTCGAGCGCTTGTTTCAGTTCCGGGCTGAGATACAGGTCGGCGGTGCTGGCTCCCTGCACCTTGGCCAAGCGGCCGATTTCGGCCTCGAGGTCGGTCTGCAGCTTGGCCAAGTCGACGCCGGCGCGCTGGAGCAGTGCGGGGATGAGGCTGTCCTGCTGCCGCGCCAGTGCCAAGGCGAGGTGCTCGCCGCCGACCTGCTGCTGCGACTGTTGATGCGCCAGCTCCTGCGCTGTTTGCAGCGCTTCCTGTGATTTTGTGGTCAATTTATCCAGTCTCATAATGTTACTTGATGCGAACCGAACGCGGTTCGAACCAATCAGAGTTGATTTATACCAAAGGTTTGCCGGTTGGGGAACACAAAAAAACCGGGCAAACGCCCGGCTTGGGAAGGCTGTATCGCGGAATCAGCGGCGCTCGGAGATGCTGCCCGGAATACCGTGTTCCCAGGGGCGGGGCGTGTTCCACGGCCGGGCCGAGTTGTTTTCGGGATCCGGCCCGATGCATCCCGCTGTCATGCCCAAGGCCAGCCCCGCGAAGAGAATCGCGAAGAAGGAGAGGATGGCCCGGGAGAGTGAACGCATAAAAGTGGTGGGTCAGTTCCCGACAATGACGAGGTCGCCGGCCTGGATTTCACCTTGTTTCCAGTCGGGGAGAATATTGGCGATGCTGTGATCCTGCTTGACGTCGAGAATGCGGAGTTTGCCGATCAGTTTCTCGCCGCGGCTCACGAGCAACTCGCCGTGTTCGCGGGCGCCCTCGCTTTCGCCTATGTCGAGCACCACGAAATCAAACTGCGCATCCACGGCGGTGACCTTGCCTTGGAGCGTCTGGGGAAGGGCAACTTTCACGGGGGCACCGGTGTAGCGAGCTAGTTCCGCGCCGAGCTTCTCGATTTGGCCGAGCAGGATCCCATTCTCGGCAAGGAACTGGGCGCGTTGGCTGTCGACTTCGCGGAATGAGTTCAATTTTTGCCGTATCTGATCCTGGGTGCCGTTGGCTTGCTGAAAGAGCCTCCATGACTCGACAAAAGTGGTCGCTTGAACCAACTGGGCCTGCAGTTCTTTTGAGGTTTCTTCGTGCTGGTCTGCTCGCTGCCTTTGCGCGGCGAGTGCCTGTTGAGTGTTACGCAGATTGGCCACGGCGCTTTCTGCCTGAGCTTGGGCGGCGTCCCGCTCGTCCTCCGCTTTTTCCTGTGCTTCCTTTGCACTGGCCAATTCCCCCTCGGTCCGGGTGAGATTATTTTGGGCAGTGTCCCGTTCCTCGGTGATCGTATTGATCTTACCCTGAACCTCGCTGAAGGCTACGTAAAAAGCCCCGCCCAAGGCCAGGACTGTCACGAAAAGTAGTATGCGAACC
>NYYJ01000026.1 GCA_002686755.1 Verrucomicrobiales bacterium | reverse complement strand
TCCACTACGCGACTTCCTTGTCAGCAGCGCGCCGGTCCTCGCGAGCTTTGCGAATCATGGCATCCAGGACCCGCTCTGCATTCATGGGAGTCGCATTGACACGCAGGCCGACGGCATCAAACACGGCGTTGGCAAGNGCTGGAAGAACAGCAGCGAGACTCCCTTCACTCGCCTCTTTGGCGCCAAANGGGCCATTCGGNTCCATGGACTCTACTATTCCNACCTCGATCGGAGGGGACTCGGCGATACTCGGTACTCTGTAGTCAAGCATGTTCGCACCCAGCGGCAGACCCGACTTCGCATCGTAGCGGGTCTCCTCNCTCAACGCCTGACCCAGGCCCATCCAGACAGCNCCCTGAACCTGCCCTTCAACGGCCAGCGGATTGATGGCNAAGCCACAGTCATGGGCCACCCACACTCTGTCGACGTTNATCTGGCCCGTGTNTTCGTCGACGACNACCTCGACGACGCAGGCTGAGTAGGAGAAACCCATGGANGGGCCCACGCCCGCGCCCCGGTATTTACCACCCTGAAACTCGCGGGGCACCGTATAGGTACCTTTAACCGTTATCGTGCCGGAGTCAGTAAGCGCTTCCTTGGCTACCTCTTCAAAGTTGAGCCCGGGACCCTGGTCACCCGCCCCCCGGTAGATGTCGCCTTGAACCGTAATGTCTTCCGGCACCACCTCGAGCTTACGCGCCGCCGCCTCGACGAGAATGCCTCTGAGGTTCCGAGCCGCTTCGATGGCTGCGTTACCGACCATGTAGGTGACCCGGGACGAATACGAACCGTTGTCCTTGGGTGTGACAGCNCTGTCGTTGGCAACGACNCGCAAGCGCTCCAGGCCGATACCCAAAACCTCGCTGACCACTTGNGCACANACCGTGGTCGATCCCTGACCGATGTCGGCCGCGCCGGTNAGTACAGTTACAGCACCATCGAAGTCCAGTTTCAGGTTGACGACGGCATGCGGCTCTCCGGTCCAGTTGACCGGCTTAGCGGCNCCACTGATNTANTGAGCNCAACCGAGTCCAAGNCCGCGGCCCGGCGGTANCTTACCGCGGCGTTTTTTCCACCCCGACTCTCTTTCCACCCAGTCCAGGCACTGCGGCAATCCACAGCTCGTGACCATCAGGTCGTTGATCGTGCGAAGCGGTGGCATCAGTTGGTTGGCGCGGCGCAATTGGATCGGGTCAAGGCCAAGGTCCGCAGCCATGGCATCGAGCAGAGATTCAAAAGCGAAGCGCACGTCGACGGTTCCGTGACCGCGCATGGCACCGCAGGGNGGGGTATTGGTATAGACCCGGTAGCCNTCGTAGCGAACCGCCGGGATGTCNTAGATGGCATTCAGAAGAGCCCCCGAATAGAGAATCGTNACGACACCGTAGCCTGCGTGAGCGCCACCAGCCTGCATCACCTCGCAAGTGCAGGCTGTGATGCGGCCGTCTTTCTTCATGCCAAGTTTGAGCCTGATATCTGTTTGCGGTCTGCCCCGGTGGGTGAGAAAGGCTTCCTCACGACTGAGGTAAAGCTTGACTCTTCCGCCGGCAGAGCGCGCCAGCAGACTCGCAATGATTTCGAAGTTGAGTGCTTCTGAGCGATGTCCGAAACCGCCGCCGACAAAGGGCTTGATGACCCGGATACGTGCCTTATCGAGCTTCAGGCACTTGGCCACCATAATATGGACATAGTAGGGCACCTGGGTACAGGTGTGCAGGGTCAACCGACCGCGCTCCGGGTCATACTCGGCCAGTGACACATTGGGCTCCATCGGCACATGGGTAACTTCTGCGCAGTGGTAGCTTTCCTCGCGCACGATGTCGGCCTCGGCAAAGCCGAGTTCCACATCGCCGAACTCGCTGTGGACATCGCGTTCCAGATTGCCCGGCTTTTCCTCGTGGATAGAAATGGCCTCGGGCCGGCGTGCGTCGGCGATCTTGTAATAGGCAGGCAAAGCCCTGACTTCCATGCGGATGAGCTTGAGAGCAGCTTCGGCTGTCACTTCGTCCACCGCAGCCAGCGCAGCCACCGGCTCGCCCCGATAACGTACCCGGTCTCGAGCCAGGGGGAACTCGTTGCGGGCGATGGGGAGAACACCGAAAGACTCGTCACAGTCCTCACCGGTGACCACAGCGATGACTCCAGGCAGGGCCTGCGCCGCCGAAGTGTCGACTNTGACGATTTCGGCATGGCTGTGNGGNCTGCGGTAAATGCGCCCAACCAGGGCNCCCGCANTGGCCAGATCGGCAGTGTACTCGGCGCGGCCGGTGACCTTCTCGATGCCGTCNATCAATGGCGTCGGNGTNCCNANCGCNGNGCTCGGCCGGGAGNTNTTCATGCGGTTTTGCCNCACTCNGCGGCANAGCGTACTGATTCGATGATCTTTACGTAACCGGTGCAACGGCAGATGTTTCCGCCCAGTGCCTCACGGATATCTTCGTCGCCAGGATCCGGATTGCGCCGTANCAGCCCCTCTGCAGCCATGATCATGCCCGGAGTACAGAAGCCACACTGGGNCCCCAGCTTTTCATGGAAACCCTGCTGCAGGGGTGACAGGCGACCGTTTTGGCCAAGNCCCTCGACGGTTTCGATGNGCCGCCCTTCGCATGACCGGGCAACGGTCAGGCAAGACAGCCGTGGCACGTTATCGACCAACACCGTGCAAGCACCGCACTCACCGCCATCGCACCCCTGCTTGGTGCCAGTGAGGCCGGCGATCTCGCGGATGTAGTCAAGGAGAAGCATGTTGTCGGCCACCGCGTCCTCGCGAGCCCGTCCGTTCAAGTTTAGACACAGGATTNCTTTCATGGTTTATTCCTTTTCGCGCAGGTCNCGCACCCGCACCGCTTTGCCTTCNGAACGCGGAACNAAGCCCGGNCGCAGTACCACGACCCGGCAGGTAACACCGATCTTAGACTTGATATGGTTCTCTATATCANTGGTAATTTTCGNGTAGTCNTCCAGTGGTACGGATNGTTTGGCTTCCGTNTCNACTGTCACGACGTCCATTGTGCCGGTTCGTTGGACCAGTAACTGATAGTGCGGGTCAATATCGGGACAGTCAAGCAGAATGGCTTCGATCTGTGATGGAAATACGTTGACGCCGCGGATGATCAGCATATCGTCGTTACGCCCGGTGATGCGCAGGATTCGCCGATGCGTACGCCCGCAGACNCACGGCTCATCAGTCATCTGCGTGACATCGCGGGTGCGAAAGCGGATCATCGGCTGGGCCCATTTGGCGAGCGTCGTAATNACCAANTCCCCAGTCTCNCCCATAGGTAATGGCTGTTCNGTTTCAGGNTCGATGATCTCGAACAAGAAACAATCCTCCCAGGCGTGAAAACCGTTCCGTGCTTCGACACATTCGGCGCCGACACCTGGCCCCATGATTTCAGACAGACCATAACAATCGACTGCCTTGATACCGAGACGCTCGTCGAGTTCCGAGCGCATCGCCTCACTCCAGGGCTCGGCTCCGAAGAGGCCGATCTCCAACTCCCCCGAACGGATATCGTAGCCGTCCCGATCAGCCTGTTCGGCAATGTTGAGTGCATAGGAGGGTGTCGCGCACAAGAGACGGGCGCCGAAGTCCCTGAGCAATGCGATCTGACGGCCGGTGGAACCCCCGGAGACAGGCATCACCGTACATCCGAGGCGCTCGGCACCATAGTGGGCCCCGAGGCCACCAGTGAACAAGCCATAACCCAAGGCATTGTGCACGAAATCGCCGGGACGGGTGCCGGCACAGACCATGGTCCGGGCCATGAGACCACTCCACAGATCCAGATCCTTCATGGTGTAGCCGACTACCGTCGGCCTGCCGGTGCTCCCTGACGAGGTGTGCACGCGCACAACCTCGTCGCGGGGAACAGCAAACATACCGAAGGGATAGTTGTTACGCAGTTCGTCTTTGGTCGTAAACGGGAAACTTACCAGATCGTGGATACTTTTCAGGTCGCTGGGCGTGACCCCAGCGGCGTCGAAGGTGTTTTTATAATGAGGCACATTCCCGTAGGCGTGCCTGAGAATCTTCTTCAGTTTACACAACTGCAAAGCAGCCAACTGGTCCCGCGGCATGGTTTCGATTTCGGGATCAAACATGTACCCTTCATCTGTCCTGTTGAGCATGATGTCCCTTTTTTGGTCGCTCCCTCTTCACGGTCTCACGAGAGCCCGCTGCCGGCTGAGGCCAGAGTGGACATCAGTGACGGCACATAAATTTTCCGATTTGTGGTCGATAGAGTGCTCCACGCCCTCGACCGGGTTGACCTGTACGGACCCGACACCCATACCCTCAGGCCCATCCCGGCTTGATGCCACGACCGCCTCCCCCGGTGCCCCGTTGCGGTGTGCGTTCAATGGAATAGCCCTGATTGAATGCCGCCCTGAGCACGATGATGAATTTCATGTACCAGCCTCCNGCAACAGCACCGAGACCCGCCACTGCGGCCAGGCTTCCCAGGTGCCGCAGAGTAATGNCGGGGAAAANCACCGCTACCGCCAAGACCGCCAGNGGCAGACCGAGACCGACGAGGATGGTTTTNGAATGNGCCTTGGCTAGGGNGTCTCGCGCCAGTGTCGGAGCGTCNAGCTCAANGGCNCGCCGGTAAGCCATCCACAAAATGNCACGGACGACNGCGGCAATNGTGACCAGCCACAAGGCCTCGTAAACTGCCACTGGCGTAAGCCAGGANTTGAGTGCNCGGCTNACGACNAGATAAAGACCCACCCCTTCAGTCAGACCCGTAACCATGATGAGCGAGACGATGCGTTCAGTACGCCACACGGGTATGCCCTTCGCGGCCTTGAGNATCTGCCCCTGGCAGTAAAGAAAGCCCAGAGCGGAGATNGCGGCTAGAGAAATGAGCGTTGTGGANGTCAACCAGACGGCCGCGAACCCCAAGGGCAAGAGGNCTACGGCAGCCAGAGACTCACGGGTCATCCATGANCTNTGGGGATGGAAAAAGACATTGCGTAGAACACGCANTGGCTGNCTGGTTTCCAGCCANGCCAGNAACAGACCGAGCCCNATCAGGGCAAGTGCCAACANCNCGAAAGGCCTGATCGAGACACCAGNGAAGGAAGCGACGGCAGTGGCGATCAACANCCCCGTTCCACNACCACCGCCAATGAANTTACNNGCTGCTCGCCAATCCCACTGNCTCTGCAGTACGGGTGCGATGCCGGTGAGTCCTGGTTGGAGACNCCGGTCAGGCGCTTCGNTACCGGCNTTGCTNTCACCCTCAGCNGATTCCCACAGGTAGTAGAAGCCGGAACCGGTCTTGAGTTCATCGTGCATNCGGAAATGNTTGTTTTCCTTGAGCAGTACCGAGACATTGCTTTCCGGGTCTTCCACATCNCCGAAATGGAGNGCGTCGGCAATGCAGGAATTGACACAGGCGGGCGTTGCCTGGGGATCGACTCCCGGAGTCAGGCCGTTTTCGAGACCGAAGTCGACCCGGTCCGAACAGAAAGTACACTTCTGAGCCACTCCTAGGCGGGCCGGAGCGTGGCGCTGGGCCTCGTTCTGCATGCGCTCGCCATAGGCGAAGGCAGGCTGAGTGACTTTGTAGCGGGCCTGAAAGGGGCAGGCCACCATGCAATAGGCGCAGCCGATGCACAGCTCGTAGTCGATCGTGACGATTCCATCGGCACGCTGACCCGTCGCTGTACTTGGGCACACGTGCATGCAAGGCGGGTCGATACAGTGCATACAACCTACCGGAACGAAAGTACGGCGCACGTTGGGGTAGGTACCGACCTCAATATCGAGCACCTTGCGCCACTGCACGGCCGGTGATGTGGCGTTGGCGTGACGGCAGGCGGCAGTACAGGTCTGGCAGCCAACGCAGCGCCCGAGGTCGGCGACCATCACCCATCGGGTCACAGCCCGCCTCCAATCTTGACCACTGATACCTTGACCAGGTCGGCACCGGAGCCGGTGGAATCCACCAGATCCATGATCATTGGCACCAAGGCGTTCATACTGGATGTCTCGAGATCCTTGGCCAGTGGGGTCGCCCAATGACTGAACTGACCGATCATATGGATGGTGTCGGGCCGAATGCCCTGGCGCAGTACAACACGCCCGCGGGTCGCAGCGAGGGGGGAGCGCACCTCGACCAGGTCTCCCTCGGCGAGCCCGATTTCCGCCGCCCGTGCGGCGTTCATGATGAGCCCGCCGTGGCCGGTGACATTGTCTGCCACCTCGCGCATCAACTGAATACCAGCATTGCCGCCCCAGGCCATCTGCATGGAGTGACTGGTCAGCAGCCAGAACGGAAAATCAGCGATCTTAACGTCGAAGTTTTTCTCCAGTGCCCTTTCCCATAGACCCGGATAATCCTTCCATACGGGCATGACTTCGTATTCTGCGAGCTGGTCGTCCCACCATTCGATACCTTGTTCGTGAAGCCGGTTGGCGAGTTGTCGTCCGATTCGGTAAAGGCGTTCCTGATAAGGGATCTCGAAGCGCAGGCCGTGATCCTCGAGCGCCGGATAGAGATACCAGTCAAGCCGGGGCATGGGCCTGGTTCGCCAGCCGTGCTCTTTGAAGTAGCTCAGGCCCTGATTTTCAGTACCGTCGGTCAACTCGGCGCTGGCGGCGCGACAGGTGGCGTCCCAAATCTCCTCGACCGAATGATCCCGCTCTGGATCCAAGGCAAAGTCGTAGTTTTCACCGGTCAGCGGTACACCATGATGACCATGGTTGATGGCAGCGTTGTAGGCACTCAACAGGCCGCTACGCCGTGCCAACTCAGTGGCGACCCAGGTGAAGTCACGAGCTTCGCCCGGTGGTTCAGCCACGGGCTGTCGCAGGGCGAAACCGCGGTGGTCCCAGAAATACTCCACGTACTTCGTGCCACCGATACGTATCAGCTGAAGACCCTCAAGGTCAGTACAGTCGGGCAACAGGATGTCAGCGAAGTGGTTGGTCTCGTCCAGGGTGTAGGCAAAACATACGGTAAAAGGAAAGTTGGCAATCGACTTTGCAACAGTCTCAGTGTCCCAATAAGAGATCGCTGGATTGGTGCGGTAGACCAGCCAGACATCGGGCGGTGTCGGCTTGGGCAGCTTGTCAAAGCCACGCTGCTGCTGCATCCAGGCAATCTGGGTCGGGCCCAAAGCGCCACTCCACGCTGAATCGGAGGTAAGCGGAACCAGGGTCCTGTAA
>NYYJ01000025.1 GCA_002686755.1 Verrucomicrobiales bacterium | reverse complement strand
TCCTGCGCGGCAAGCCGCGTTTCCGTCAGCCGTTCGCCAAGTGTCAGGAGCCGGCCCTCATGCTCCTGTCTGGCCGCAAGACGTGCCACACTATTCTCGACGATAATCACGGCCCCATCGACGATCAGACCGAAGTCAAGCGCGCCCAGACTCATCAGATTGCCTGACACTCCGAGCCGGTTCATGCCGATCGATGCCATCAGCATCGAAAAAGGGATAACCAGAGCGGCGATAATTGCGGCGCGTATGTTGCCGAGCAAAAGGAACAGGATGGCTATGACCAGCAGCGCACCCTCGACGAGATTCTTCTCGACGGTCGCGATCGTTGCATCGACGAGAGACGAACGATTGTAGACGATTTCGGCTACCACACCTTGTGGCAGGGAGGCGCGGACTTCGTCAAGCCTCTCAGCGGCCTGGGCTGAAACAGTGCGGCTGTTTTCTCCTGCCCGCATGAGGACGGTACCAACCACAGCCTCGTCGCCATTCAGCGATGCAGCCCCGGTTCTGAGATCACCGCCAATGCTGACCGTTGCGACATCTCCCACGCGAATGGGAACGCCTTCACGTGTAGATATGACTGCCTGCTCGATGTCCTCGACACTGCCGAGCCGTGCATCGACACGAGCCAGCAGGGCCTCTCCTGATCGCTCGACGAAATTCGCGCCTTCGGCAAGGTTGGCGGCTTCCAGCGCATCGATCACCTCATCGAATGAAAGCCCGTAGCCTGTCATGCGAGCAGGATCGGGCTGTACGAGATATTGCTTTCGGAAACCCCCGATGGAATCGACACCGGCGACGCCATCGACCGACCGCATGAGTGGAGCGACCACCCAGTCCTGAATGGTACGCAGATAAGCAGCCTTAGCGACATCGCTATCCAGCCTGTCACCGCGTTCGGTAACGAAGCTTCCGTCGGACTGCCAACCGACCGCATTGCCCTTCGGTGCTTCCTTGCCCCCCGGATGCTCGAACTCGATCGTATACATGAGCACTTCGCCCAGACCGGTCGAGATAGGTCCCATTACCGGTTCTGCTCCTTCGGGCAGCGAAGCGGTGATCGGCGTCAGGCGCTCATTGACCTGCTGCCGCGCGAAATAGATGTCAGTACCTTCTTCGAAGATTGCAGTAACCTGGCTGAACCCGTTGCGCGAAATCGAACGGGTCATTTCCAGACCATCGATCCCGGCGAGACCGGTTTCCACCGGATAGGTTACCTGCGTTTCGACCTGGGAGGGGGAAAGGGCGGGCGCTTCGGTATTGATCTGCACCTGAACGTTCGTAATGTCGGGTACGGCGTCAATGGGAAGCCGAAGAAGGTTCATCACGCCATAGATGGCGACACCGATCGTCAAAACGACCATGGCCCAGCGAAAACGCACGGCCATGTCGAGGATCATGCCGATCAGGCCGTGGCGGTGCGAGTGCTCCGTTTCCTGCATGCGATCAGTGTCCATGTTCGGCTTCCTCTTTTTCGAGTTCGGCTTTGAGCAGGAAGGCATTCTCGGTTGCGATCCGCCAGTTCGCTTCGAGACCGGATTCGATCACCACGCGGCCTGCGGAACGTGCGCCGGTCACCACCGGACGGGTCTGGAAGCCGCGGCGCGTGCGCACGAAAACCACTTCCTGGCCGTCGAGTGACTGCACCGCGCTTTCGGGCACCGACATGCGGCCCGTGTCGACCTCGCCCGAAGGCCGGATGCGCGCTTGCAGGAAGGCACCTGGTTGAAGACCGGGGATGGACCGCGTGAGCGAAAGGACTGCCGTCGCGCTGCGGCTCTCAGGATCGAGCGATGGCGTGACGGAGCGGACCCGCGCTCCGATCTCGCGGTTTTCTGCAAGTTCCAGCGTGGCTTCATCGCCTGGCTGAATACGGCTCGCTTCTGCAGAGGGGAGCGCGACTTCGATCTGCATCGCATTAGGATTCACGATTTGGTAGAGTTCCTCTCCCGCATCGACAAACGAACCAAGGACAATAGGCGCCGCCGTTACCCGTCCTGCAAGAGGGCTGGTAACCGCCAAAGACCGACCGTCGCCACTCACGCCCGCTGCCGCAACCGCTGCCTGCGCGCGGGACAGTTCTGACTGGGCGACCTGGAGATTGGCGCGCACCGCTTCGAGATCCTGCCGCGCCGTAACATTGGCTTCGAAAAGCCGGCGTTCGCGCTCATAGGCGGCTGACAATTCGTTGACGCGCGCGCGCGCCGCGCTCAATTGCGATGCCAAAGCTGCCGCTTCCGCACTTTCGATACGCGCAATGGTTTCACCCTGCCGGACGTAATCACCCAGCGTTTTTTGAACGCTCCGCACCACGCCCGCCGCTCGCGCATCGATCCGCGCGCTGCCTGTGGGGCTAGCGGCGATTGTGGCTGGGAACACTAGCTCTACCGCCGAGCCCTCACCAACGGTCTCGACCATGATTTCGGAGCTTCGAATCTGCTCTTCGCCGAGTAGGACCAGTCCTTCCGGGAGATCGCTTTCTTCGGTTTCCTCTTCGCTGTGCGGTTCTGCGCCGTTGTCCGGCCACAGCATTACAGCAGCCGCAAAAACAAGAATGATCAGGCCGATCAGTACGGCCAAACGCTTACGGTTCATGGGTATTTTCCTCATTGGGCGCCAAGCCAGATCAACTGCGCCGCCAGGCGACCGCGATCTTCCTGGGCTTGGATCAAGGCTTCTCGGATTGCATCGCGGGCTTCGGCCGCAGCCAGAACCTCGATCAGCGGGAACCTGCCGTTGCGATACCCAATCCGGACGAGGCGCAAGGCTTCTTCCGCTTGAGGCAGGGAGGTTTGGGACAGAGTCTCTACACGAGCCTCGGCGGCGAGAAAGCGGCCGCGCGCCTGGGTTACTTCGAGTTCGAAATCCGCGCGGGCGACAGCCTCGCGTGCGGAGGCCGCGCGGAAGCGGGCCTCGGCAGCGGCGATGTTACCCTGATTGCGATTGCGGAAAGGAAGGGGAATCGAGACGCCCACTAGGAAGGCCTGATCCCTGCTTTCCTCGAACCGCCTGACACCGGCGGAGATGGCCGGATCGGGAACACCCAAAGAGCGCTCCCTGTCGATCGCAGCGTCCGCCGCCTCGCGTTCGGCACGCGCGACTTGGAGACGCAAAGCAGAAGGCGATGCAAGAAGCATCGCAGGAGGTTCGATCCCGGGAAACGCCGATGGCACGTCCGGGGGAGGGGACGTTTCACCCCAGAGCGCCACCAACGCGCTCCGCGCCGCTATCTCTGAAGCTCGCGCGGCTTCAAACTCCGCCTCGGCTTCAGCAAGGGCCGCTTCTGCACGAAGCGAGCGCAGCGGCGGCTCGCGGCCAACTTCGACAAGCAGGCCAGCTATACGCGCGAGTTCGCGATTGCGTTCGACTACGTCGCGGGCAAGTTCCAGTCGCGCAGCTGAAGCGACCGCCTCGATGTAGCGTTCGCGCACCATGCGACTCAGCTCAGCGACCGACAATTCTCCAGAAAGCATTGCCACGCGCGCCTCGGCCTCGGCCGAGCGAATGCGTGCGCCCCGCTTGCCGCCTAGCTCGAGGCGCTGACTCAAAGACAGCGTATATTCGGTTGCTTGCAGCCCTGAAAAGGCACCGCTTCCTGCGATGTTCTCCGCTTCAAAGGCAAGCTCAGGATTTGGCCGAAGCCGTGCCTGATCGATAAGCGCGCGTGCCGCGTCCGTTTCGGCCTGCGGCCCGATCAAACGCGGATTGTCTGATTGCACCTGCGCGCTTTCGTCCACACCCGCACGCGCGAGAGCTTCGTCGAGCGTCAACACGGCGCGATCTTGTGCACGCACCGCACCGGGCAGTACTGCGAGGCTCAGCCCTGCAAAAAGGGCGCCTCGCCAAATAATGGCAAACATGAATTGATTTTTCCTCTACTGACATGCCGAATGCGCGCCGACATTGCGGCGGCAATACTGGACGTCAGATTCGAGGAGGGGGCGTCAAAATCGCATGCTGGACTGCAGACAGGCCGACGGGTTCGAAGAAATGCTGTGCACCGGATGAACGCTCACCGGCCCCGATATCCGCATTGCCTGCAAATTGGACTCCATGATGGCAATGGCCGTGGGCGCAGATGCCATGCTGCTCATTCGGGCTGTCCGGCAAGTCTTGACCAGTCTCGCTACTTGCAGCTTCGACACTTGTAAGTTCGCCAATTTCAGGCCCGCATACCGCCGCGTCCACGCTTACGCTGAACACCAGGCCGAAGAGAATCAGCATGGCGAAAAACGGCTTCAAGGCAAGAAGGGGCATACGGAGGGTCATGACACTTTGGCCCCGCTAGCAGGACCAATCACATGGCACAAGTCGATATTCTCTTCGAATTCCGAAGCCGTCGCGCAGCTCAATGCATAAGAACGAACAAATGCGCTATTCATGTACCGACCTGGGTCGACACAAACGCCGTAATAGAAAGATATAATATCACACTGCATCGCGTGACCGGTCATTGTTTGATGCTCGGGTGTGATTAATCCAGAAACCAAGTAAAAGTACGGATGCCATTGCAAGTTGAGCGCCAATCACTTGGAACGTCGGATAAACTCCAAGCATACTTAGTCGCGGACCGCCGGCTATCGGCGCAATTCCGATCACACCCGCTTCCTGCAAGCCCGCGATCCCTTTGCCAATCAGGACAATCGCAAGCAGGGCGATGAGCACCGAACTGTAGGCAAAGAACTTTCCGATCGGCAGCGTCCGGCTGTAGCGCAGCAGCAGCCAGGCGATGACGACAAGGAGCAAACCGGCCGTGGCAGCGCCCGCCAGCAGATAGCCCGTACTTCCCTGAGCGGACAGCGCAGCGTAAAAGAGGATGGTTTCGAAGACCTCTCTATAGACGACAAGGAATACGATCCCGAACAGGAACCAGAGCGATCCGCGCGAAAGCGCCTTGCCAAGCTTGTCGCGGATATAGCGCTGCCAATTGTCTGCCTGTGATTTTCCGTGCATCCAGACGCCAACCGACAGAAGGACCAGCGCTGCAATCAGCGAACCGAATGCCTCGATCGATTCCCGGCCGGCACCGCTGATGTCGAGAAGATAGGTCGCCGCAAGCCAAGTAAGCGCGCCTGCCACCAGCGCACCGGTCCACTCGCCATGAACAAATCGCAATGCCCGATCCTGTCCCGCCTTCCTCACGAAAGCGATCATGGCGATCACGATCAGCAATGCCTCCAGACCCTCGCGGAGGAGGATCGCGAAAGATGCCACGAAGGTTGACCAGCCCGTCGCAGATTCCGGCGCAAGGACATTTTCAGCCTGTACGAGCAAACCCTCGATGGCCCGGATCCGTTCGCTTATCGCAGAGGTCGGCAGATCTGCGTCGATGGCTGCACGCAAGTCCATCATCCCGCTCTCGATACGCACCAGAAGATCCGGATTGCGTGTCGCCAATATCGGTTCGACGGGTTCGAACCCGTCCAAATATGCCGACAGTGCGAGCTCCTTGGCCCGGGAAATATTCCCGTTCGCGTGGGCGCGTTCAGCTTCTGCGAGCCGGGTACGTGTGATGCCAAGAGGCCCCGCTGCATCGGCGATCGCCGACGGGTTGGCCCGAAGATAGGCCATGAGCGCGTCCGCGCGCACTTGCCCGATCTCTCCTGCCAGTTCGTCCGGCGCGATCTTCGTGAGAGCGGCAAGATCGGGAAAGCGTTTGCGTAGTTCGGAATCTGACTTCCATAGACGCGCCCCTTCGTCGACCGCCTCAAAGGCGACGGATCCCGAATAGAAGGCCAGGGCCCAACGATCGTCGGAGGAGAGCTGCGAGAAACCGGGCATGGCGGTGCCATCGATCCCTTGGTCGATAACCTGATAGAGACCCATAATGCTGCGCTGACGCGCGCGATCGACGTCGGTAAATGCGATCGGCGGTGGATCAAGGCCCGCAGACGCCGGCCCGCGACCGTTTCCTGACACCCCGTGGCAACTGGCACAAGTCTCCTGGTACAGCAGTCTTCCGCGCTCAAGATCGGGCGCCCTCGAAGGCGAGAGCGTGATCGGATAGATGGCTAGGAGATCCGCAGCGAGCTTTCTGGCTGCCGTGGCAACTTGATCAACGGGGGCCATCGAGAGGATATCGGCTTCAAGTTGCTTCGCGTTTGCCTCTAGCCGAACGCGACCGGGGCGTTCAGGCAATTCCGCAATACCCGATCGTACCGTACCGGCGAATTCGACCATTTCCTCATATTCGACTTCGTTGACGACTTCGCCGTCCTCGACGGCAGCTGCATAATCTACCGCCATGTAATCGAGCAGGCGCCAGATCGTGTTGGGTTCTGCCGCCAACGCTTGCGCGCTGCCGAACGACAACAGAAGGGCCAGGCAAATGCCGGACAGGCGCGCCAAATATTTCATCATGCAATCTGCTGCGTTTTCATATCGCTGCGCGCATGGCGGATAATTTCGAGAGCCGAATGGAGGAACAAAAACGCAATCGCAGCGGCCACGATGATATCAGGCCATGCGCTTCCCAACCAATAAACCAAACCGGCTGCGACGATGACCGCGACATTGGCCAGGGCATCGTTGCGTGAAAATAGCCATATCGCGCGCGCTTGAGCATCGCCTCCTTTGCGAAAGCGAGCGAGCACAAAAACGGCGGCAAGGTTGATAAGCAGGGCGACAAAACCCACCCAGCCCATGATGCCGGCTTCCGGCTGCACCATATCGAACATGCGCCAGATCGCCGCGCCGATCACACTCACACCAAGCGCCGCCAGAAACAAACCTTGCGCGAGCGCCACCCGAGCACGCGTCGATGCCGTCCATCCGAGCGCAAGCAGTCCGATGAAGGTGATCGAGCCATCGCCAAGGAAATCCAGCGCGTCGGCTTTGAGCGCCTGGCTCGCGGCTAAAAACCCGGCGGCCAGCTCGATCATGCCGAAACCGACATTGAGGATAATCACGATCCAAAGCGCGCGGCGGTATTGCGGATCGTCAACCGCCCTCTCGGGGTCGCCGGTGCAACCACAGTCTTCCGAATCATCTAAACTCATGATTTTTGAGCTTTACAATCTCCAGTTACTGGAGGATCAAGGACTTTCTGCGAACCTTTCGCAGAAAGTCTGACGGCCGATGTGCGATTGCGTCGCGGAGACACACACCCTGCGATGGCCATCATCGAGGATTAAAGAATGCAGATAGGAAAAATTGCCCGCGCGACCGGGACCAAAGTCAACACCGTTCGCTATTATGAAGAGATCGGTCTTCTGAAGCCCGCTCCGCGCTCCCAGTCGGGACGAAGGATTTACGCAGACGCCGATGTCGAACGGCTCGCATTCATCCGGCGGGCTCGGGGTTTGGGCTTTTCGGTGTCCGAAGTTCGCTCGCTGCTCGAAGTGTCGGACGCACCAAACCGGGATTGCAAGGACGCTGCGACTTTGGCACGAAATCATTTGCGCCGGGTGGAAGAGCAGATCGAACAGCTGCAGGCGATGAGACAGGAACTGATCGGCCTGGCACGGGCCTGCGATGGGGGCACTGCCACCGACTGCGGCATCATCGGCGGGCTTGCTAGAAAATCCGCCTGAAGATTGCCTTGGCAAAAGCGCAGAATCTACACTTTCGGCGCGGTGCCATCGTCGCGCTGCGTTTCTCCGGACCACCAGGTAACGAGAAACAATGCCACTCCAAGGACTATTCCGACATCCGCGAGATTGAACGCCGGCCAGTGATAGCCGCCGACATAGAAGTCGAGAAAATCGGTGACCGCTCCGTCCGCCAGTCGGTCGGCAACGTTACCCAATGCACCGCCAATGATCGAACCTATCGCGGCGGATTCGAGGCGTACGGTACTGCGCCAGAGCCATCTGGCCAGAACGCCCACGACAAGAAGCGCGAACCCGGACAGCAAATAGGGCGCGATTGGATTGCCGGAACTCAGGAGGCCGAATGTAACACCGCGATTATATCCGAGCACCAGATTGAAGAATGGAAAAACATCTATCACGCGGGCAGGGTCCATGACCACATTCACAATAAGCCATTTTGAAATGAGATCGCTCGCGAAGACTGCGACGGCGATCGAAAGACCAAGACTTCGGTACATATTGGTTCCTTGGATGATCGGCAGATATCTCTGATTCTCTGGACGATAGAAATCAGGTCTGGGCCCGGTACTCATCGATCATGTCAATGCAGAGAGGTCAACTGTCCCGCCGATCACTGGCCCAGCCATTCAGGCATCCGAATGTCATCGGCACGTGATCCCAGCGCGGGAAAATATCTGTCTCCGCCATGCCTTGATGGGCAAGCAAAACATTTTCGCCGATGTCGCAAATTGCACCGGTTTCGCGTGGGGGCACACGAGGTGGATCGCGGACTCATNCTGCGGCGGTGGGAATGTCAAGAAACGGAGTCCCTACCTTCTTGCCAAATCCAAAGGTCATGTTTTTAGGATACTTTTTGCGGCTACGCGCATTTCAGAACATTCGCTGAACGGCATGGTGCGAATGAGGCGGGGCTCCTTGCGTCTGTGACTCTCTTTGCGGTTGTAGTGAGAAAGCATTGCCGTAGGGCATTCATGCTTCTGAAAAGGGAATATCAAAAATGAAAGCCTCTGACTTGTTTATCGCTGCATTAGAGGCTGAAAAGGTGGAATACATCTTTGCCGTTCCCGGCGAAGAAAACCTCGACCTGCTGGAATCCCTGCGCACGTCCTCAATCGAATTGGTATTGACGCGCCATGAGCAAGGTGCGGGCTTTATGGCGGCGACCTATGGCCGGCTAACCGGCAAGGCGGGGGTTTGCCTCGCAACTCTCGGGCCTGGTGCGACGAACCTGACAACTCCGGCGGCCTATGCCGCGCTCGGGGCCTTTCCGCTCGTCATCATCACCGGGCAGAAACCGATAAAGACATCGAAGCAGGCCCAGTTCCAGATTGTCGACGTTGTTTCCCTGTTTACGCCGCTATGCAAGGCTTCGACCCAGATCGTGAACGGCAATCGCATTCCCTCGCTCGTTCGCGAAGGTTTCCGCCTGGCGCAGGAAGAAAGGCCCGGTGCCGTCCTTCTGGAACTGCCCGAAGACATTGCTGAAGAGCAAACGGTCGAACCGGTCATACCGCCGCATGACAGGCGCTATGCCGTAGCGGGTGATGCCGCTCTGGATGAAGCAGCCCGGCGTATTCTTGCTGCGCAGCGGCCTCTGCTGCTGATCGGAGCTGGAGCGAACCGCCGCCGCGCTTCGAAGGCGTTGCGCAAATTCGTGGCCGATACCGGCTTTCCCTTTTTCGACACCCAGATGGGTAAAGGCGTGGTCGACGAAGATAACGAGCTTTATCTGGGCACCGCGGCGCTATCGTCGGGCGATTATGTCCACTGCGCGATCGAGAAGGCCGATCTGATCGTCAATATCGGTCACGACGTGGTCGAGAAGCCTCCCTTCTTCATGGAGCCGGGCGGGCAGACCGTCATCCATATCAATTACAAGGCGGCTGAAGTCGATCAGGTCTACTTCCCGCAGCTCGAAGTCATCGGCGACATCGCCGGATCGGTCGAGCGGCTGGGAAGCCGCCTCGATGGCAAGCTGCAGTGCGACCGCAGCTATTATACCGCCCTGCATCACGAGATTGCTTCGCACATCTCCGAGACCAGCGACGACGAACGTTTTCCGATGGTCCCCCAGCGCGTGGTTGCCGACGTACGCAGCGTAATGGCGCGCGATGATATCGTTGCGCTCGACAACGGTATCTACAAGATCTGGTTCGCCAGAAACTACATCGCTCATGAGCCTGGCACCATCCTGCTCGACAATGCATTGGCGACGATGGGTGCTGGCCTTCCATCCGCCATGATGGCAGCGATGCTGTCGCCCGGGCGCAGAGTTCTCGCGGTATGCGGCGATGGCGGGTTCATGATGAACTCGCAGGAGCTGGAAACGGCCGTCCGGCTGGGCCTGAACCTCGTCGTACTCATCCTGAACGATGCGGCATATGGGATGATCCGCTGGAAGCAGGACCAGCTCGGCTTTCCGGACTACGGCCTGACCTTTTCCAATCCCGACTTTGTCACTTACGCACAAAGCTATGGAGCGACCGGCCACCATGTCGAGCGAAGCGCGGATCTGGTTTCGGTCCTGAACGCCGCATTCGAGGCTGGCGGCGTGCACCTTGTCGATCTGCCCGTCGACTATTCCGAAAACAAGAAGGTGCTGATCGACGAACTCGGCGCGAAGGTGTGCGAGCTATGAAAACGATCGTTCACAATCCCTTCGACCGCTCGCCGATTGCAGAAGTGG
>NYYJ01000024.1 GCA_002686755.1 Verrucomicrobiales bacterium | reverse complement strand
GCCAGCAAGTCCAAGACATCCTCGCGACTGAAACGGTTGAGCAGGCCGGCCGGCATCGGCGAGAAGCGGGAGTCGTTCCGGCTGGCGATGGCGCTGCGCTGGACTTCGCGCGTGAGGCTCGGCTGATACGGGTTGGGTGCGACGAGCAGCGACTTGGCCCGCTCCGCGACGAGCCGGCCCTCAATCAACTCGCCCTCCCGGGTGGTGATGGCCACGTTGCGGTATTTGTCATCGATCACCTTAGATGGCTCGAGGATCGACTCGAGCATCGCCCAGGCATCGAACCGCGCCCCGATCGCGGTCAAATCCGGCCCGAGAAACAACCCCTCTTCCCCAAACCGATGGCAAGCCAAGCAGGCCGCCGCCTTGAGCACACGCCGACCGTTAACCAAGTCACGCTTGGCCAAGCCGCCGCCAAGATCGGCAAAGTCCGCCATCGTCCACTCCTCCACCACCTCGCGATTGGCCAAGGCGTCCAGCGCGGGCAATGCCGGCTTCGCCTCCAGCTCAAAAATGGCCGCGTACTGTTCCCGCTCACCCGGCGGCACCTTGGCCAAGGCGTCCGCCACGATATGTTTGTACGACATCTGAAGCTGGGGAACGCCTCCCGATTCCGTAATTTTTTTAAGCCAGGCGAAGNAGGCACGCCGATGGGCTGGCGTCCACCCCTCGGCGATGTGTCGCATGTGGAACAGGTAAAACAGCCGCTCCTCCGGCGACTCCGCATCGACCACGTAATTGAGCAGGCCGGGGATGATGCCGGGCGCCTCGAGAAAAATCAGCAGCCGCGAAACCTCCATCCGCACTGCCGCTGACTCCTCTGAGGCGCCAACAATTTTTTGGACGATCGCCTTGCGGTCGTCCGCCTGGCCGTCGCCCATTCGCGTGAAGCCAAGCTGATACGCCCGCAACGCCACTAACTGCCATTGCGCCGCTAAGCCCTCCCATGGTAGGTCGTTGAGCCGCGCAAAAAGCTGCGACTGCACCCCGGCCTCCCCCACCCTCGCCAGTGCCAGCAACGCCGTGAGCGCCTTTCGCGTGTCCGACTCGGTGAGCGCCGGGAGTTTCCACTGCCCAAGTGCCTGGTTCTCGAGCGCCACCCGTGCGGCGTGCCGAATCCACGGGTCGTCGCTGCCGAGGTGCTCCCAAGCTAGGCCGATGCCCTCGATCGATCGATCGCTGTGATACCGCTCGAGTTGCCGCCGCAACGCACGCGCCCGCTTGGTCCCGCCGTCCGCCGCTTGGCCAAGCGGCGGCGTGTCGCTGCCGGTGTATCGCACGCGGTACAGGCCGGACTGCGTGCGGCGGCCGCCCGTCACGAAATACATCGCGCCGTCCGGCCCGAAATCCATCCCGGTGACGTTGAGCGGCCGGCCGGTGACGAACTCCTCCGCTTGGCCGCGATAACTGGCCCCCTCCGCCGTGAGGTGCACGGCGATGATTTTGCCGTAGGCCCAGTCGAGGATGAACAACGCGTCACGGTACGGCGCCGGAAATTGGCTGGCGGTGCCGAACGCGACCGCGGTCGGCGAGCCGAGGCCGATGTCGCCATTGCTCGGGAGGCTGTCCGGAAAGTAGGCCGGCCATTTGTCGGTGCCCTGCCGCCAGCCGTAGTCGCCNCCGGANACNACATGNTTGACGCGCGTCGGCCGATACCACGGCGTGCCGTCNTCCCACTCCATGTCGGCGTCNTAGACNAACAACTCGCCGTCGGGATTGAAGGCCAAGCCGTATGGGTTGCGAAAGCCGCCAGCGATCATCTCCCACCGTTGGCCATCGCGATCCGTGCGGACGATGTGCCCGGCCGGCGGCAGGACGCCCTTGTTGAACAGCAGGCGGTTCCAGTCGCACGGCAGTAGTTGGTCGCGCTGGTAGTTGCGGTAGGTGGAGGCCGGTGACGGCTTGAATCCGTCCGGCAACAGCACGTCGTTGCCGTGCGCGAGGTAAATCATTCCGTCCGGGCCAAGCGCGAGGGAGTTGCGACCGTGCCCGACCCCGCCGCCGGTCTTGCGCAGAAGCGTCACCTCGTCGAGTTGGTCGTCGCCGGTCGTGTCGCGCAGCCGGTAAAGGCCCTTCGAGTTGTTCGCATTGGCGTACAGGCTGCCATGGGCCCAGAGCAGTCCGCGGCACTCCTTCAGTTCGTTGTTGATGACCTCGACCTTTGTGCGGCCCAAGCGCCACCGGGGCAGTGTCAACCGCAGGATGCCCGGCCCCTCGCGGCCGATCAGCAGGCGTCCCCGGTCGTCGAACTCCAGGCTGACCCACGATCCCTCCGGCTTCGTCGCCGTGCGGAGCAGGTCCACCTCGAAGCCGGCCAAGGCGCTGACATGCCGAGCGGCAGTGGCATGGCGCGTCTCGAGCGCCTCCTTCCATTGGTCGTAATCGACCCCGCTTGGCCGCGACCGACACCCGGTCAACAAGGCCATTAGCGCCACCGCGATGATGCCCGGAAGCAGCCTCACGAGACTGGCATCCCGGCGGCGCGGAGTACTGTTTCCTGCACGGCCAAATCGTGCTCGTACGACCATGCCAGCTTGGCCTCGCCGCGGATGACCCGGGCCAAGTCCGCAAACTCGCCGTCGTAACGCCCGCCGCGCTTGTTGGAGAGCGTCACGGTTTGCGTGCCACGCCTGTAGCCGCCCTTGGCGGTGGCGAGACTCAACTCGAGTTGGTTCCCCGGCTCGAGCGGACGAATCTCGATCACGCCCCGGTCCCCCGCGATCTGGAAGCGCCGCCGCGAAAAACCAAACACATCGCGATGATTGCAGCGCACCGTCGCCGTCGCCTTCGCGTACTCGAACACCGCCAACTGGTTGTCGGCCACGCCGTCCTCCTGCGTGCGCCGCGTGAACGCCTGCACCCGCTCCGGCTTGCCGAGCAGGTGCACCACCGAGTCGACCAAATGGCAGGCCAACTCGAACATCCCGCCGCCGTCGTACCGGCCCAACTCGCGGCGCAACGATGCCGACGCCATCTTGCCCATCATCGCGTCGATCTCCGTGATCTCGCCAAGCCAGCCTTCGCGCACCGCGCGATACATGAACTGGAACGCCGGGTTGTAGCGGAGCATGTAGCCCATCTGCACCGTGACCCCGTTGCGCTTGGCCAAGCGGAGCAACTCGCGGAAGTCGGCCAACGTCGTGCCTCCCGGTTTGTCGTGGTGAATGTGCAGACCGGCGCCAACCGCGCGCTCGGCCGCTGCGACCAAGTGCGGCACCTCGGTCTCGATGGCTACCGCCTGCAGACCGGGGATAGCCAGCAACTGCTCCTCGGTCATCCGCTTCACGCCACGATAGGCGCCACCGCTCGGAATCGGCAGTTCGGCCGCCTCGCGCGGCTGCGCCACGCCGACTAACTCATAGTCGTCGGACAGCTTGCGGATGGCGGCCAGTTTGCCGGAGGCGTGCGAGTGGGCGCTGCCAATCTGGCCGATCTTGATTTTTGCCTTGGCCCCGCGGGCGATGAACGGCGCCGCCAACGCCGCCCCGGCGGAGGTCCGGATGAAATGTCTGCGCTGCATGCCGGTATTGGATCGGTTTTCGCGAGTCAGTTGCAAGTTTTCAATTTGCAGTTTTCAGTTTTTTTACGTGCCGCTTGGCCAAGCGGGTGCGACTTCCGACTCCTTCCCGTCCTGTCCATCCATGTTGAATCTCGTAACTTGAAACTTGAAACTTCTCCCTTAAGGCCGCATGAACCCGTGCCGATTTCGGCCGGCCAAGCGCTTGGCCAACGGCAACGCTCATGTCCCACGGACACCGACACCTCACGGAAAACGACCCGACGTTCTCGGCGAAAAAACGGTCCACCACGGAGATTATCCGGCGCGTGAGCGCCTACCTTTGGCCGTACAAGGGACTGGCGTTGGCTACGGTCGGCTGCGCCGTGCTGTCGCTGCTCTGCGCCTTTGCCTTCCCCCGGCTCACACAATACATCATCGACGACGTCATCGGGGATAGCCAAATCGACCGGCTTGCCCCGGCCGTGCTGCTGCTGATTGGGGCGTTTTTCCTGCGCGACTTTTTCAACAGCGTCCGCATCCAGGTGAACAACCATTTCGAGCAGCACGTGGTCTACGACATGCGCCGCGATGTGTACGGCCGGCTGCAGCGACTGCCGGTGCGCTACTACGACAAGCGCGCCTCGGGCGACCTGATGACGCGCGTGATCGAGGACGTCAACGCCGTCGAGCGACTGCTCATCGACGGCACCGAGCAGGGCACTGTCGCCATCGTGAGCATCGTCGGCGTGCTGGCGATCCTGTTCGCCACCCATCCGCTACTGGCCGCGGTGGCGATGATCCCGATCCCGCTGCTGGCGATCGGCGCGATGTGGTACACGCTCACCGCGCACCGGCGCTACCGCAAGCAGCGACAGGCCTCCAGCGCCATGAACGCCCTGCTGATGGACAACCTGCAAGGCGTGCGCGAGATCAAGGCGTTCGGCCGCGAGCAGCACGAAGACGGGCGCTTCGCCGACCGCGCCGAGGCGATGCGGCAGGGCACGCTCACCATTATGCGCGCCTGGGCGCTGTACAACCCGGCGATGAGTTTTATCGCGGCGACCGGCACCGGCCTCGTGCTGTGGTTTGGGGGTGGACAGGTGATGAATGGCCAAATGTCCGTCGGCGAGTTGGTGGCGTTCCTGTTTTATCTCGCACTCTTTTACGAGCCGATCAGCAAACTACACGGACTCAACCAGATGCTCCAGGCCGCACGGGCCGGCGGTGAGCGGGTGTTCGACATCCTCGACTCCGCTGAGGAACGCAGGGACGCCGCGGACGCGGCTCCGCTGCCCGAGCCGGTTCGCGGACGGGTCAAGTACCGCAGCGTCGAATTCGAGTACACCGAGGACAAACCTGCGCTGCACGACGTCTCGCTCGAGGCCGAGCCGGGGCAAATGACCGCGCTGGTCGGCCCGACCGGGGCCGGCAAGTCGACTCTCGTCAACCTGCTCCCGGCGTTTTACGAGGCCAACGGCGGCGCGATCAACATCGACGGGCGGGACATCGCCGCCACCTCGCTCGAGTCGCTGCGCAAAAACATCTCCATCGTTAGCCAGGAACCGTTCCTGTTCAACGGCACCGTTGGCGAAAACATCGCTTACGGCAACCTCGACGCCAGCGCCGGGCAGATCGCAGACGCCGCCCGTGCCGCCAACTGTTACGGGTTCATCAGCGAACTGACCGATGGATTCGACACCCGCGTCGGCGAGCGCGGCGTGCGGCTGAGTGTCGGCGAGAAGCAGCGCATCAGCATCGCGCGCGCCCTGCTCAAGGACGCCCCGATCCTGATCCTCGACGAGGCCACCGCCAGCGTCGACACCGCCACCGAGCGACTCATCCAGCAGGCGCTTGAGCGGCTCATGACCGGCCGCACCAGCTTCGTCATCGCGCACCGACTCAGCACCATCCGCAATGCTGATCAGATTCTCGTGCTGAAACAGGGCCGCGTCATCGAACGCGGTACCCACCAGGCATTGATGCAACAAGACGGGCTTTACGCGAAGTTGGCCCGCATCCAGAATACCACCTTCATCGAGGAGGGCTTCGCCAAGCTCGAGCCCGCCACCTGACCGGCATGCCCACCCTGCTCCTCTCCAGCCGCAACGCCCACAAGGCCGAGGAGATCGCCGCGATCCTCGACGATCGGTTTACCGTACAGACGCTGGTAACCTTCCCCGACGCGCCGGAGGTGGTGGAGGACGGCGACACCTTCGCCGCCAATGCCGTGAAGAAGGCCGTAGAGATCACCGCCTGGCTGAACGGCCAGCCGCTTGGCCAAGCGCGGCCCGACTTCGTGTTGGCGGACGACTCCGGCCTCGCAGTCGATGCGCTTGGCGGCGAGCCGGGTGTCCGCTCCGCCCGGTACGCCGGCGGAGACGGCAACGCGCCCGACGCCGCGAACAACGCGAAGTTGCTCCGCGAGATGGACGGCATTCCGGACGGGAATCGGGGGGCGCAGTTTCAATGCGTGCTTGCGCTGGCCGCTCTTGGCCAAGCGACGGAAGTCGTGACGTTCGACGGCATCTGCCGGGGTTCAATCGCCCGGACGCGGACGGGCGAAGGAGGCTTCGGCTACGATCCGCTTTTCATACCGGACGGCCACTCGCGAAGTTTCGCCGAGCTTGGCCAAGCGGTGAAAAACGAGATCAGCCACCGCGCCCGCGCCCTGGCCAAGCTGGCCGATCATTTTGCCTCGAATTAATCGAGCTAAAGTCCACCCCAGTACGCCGGCACCAACAGCCAGACCAAAAAGCCGACCAACAACGTCAGGCCAAGCCCGGCCTTGAGGTAGTCGGTGAACCGGTATTTGCCGGGGCCGGAAACNAGNATGCAGGCCGGCTCNAACGGCGCGANNAANGANGANGATGCCNCNAGCATCACCGCNANCGCANACGTCTGNCCGCTGACNTNNAGCGTNNCNGCNGTCTGCATCGCNACNGGCANNACNACCAGCGCGGCGGCGGCGTTGGACATCGTCTGCGTTAGGAACATCGTCAGCAGGATGAAACCGGCAAGCACCATCCGCGGGCTGTCGAAGGCGCCTTGAATGCCTCCGGCCAGCCATTTCGCCGTGCCAGAGTCGCTCATCGCCGCCCCGAACGCAGTCATGCCGCCGATGACGATGAGCACGCGCCAATCGATCACCTCGTAAACCTTTTGCATCGTGATGCAGCCGGTGGCCACCGTCAGCGCGGCGGCGCTCAAAAAGCAGACCGGCAGCGACGCCAACCCAACCCCGCCGGCCAATACTGCCACGGCGAAAAAGCCGAGCGCCCAAAACCCTTTCCGGCGGCGATCCGCGCTTGGTGCCTCGGTGGCCTCGAGCCGCACAAGGTTCGTGTCGTGCTCGAGCGACTGCAGCCGTTCCTCCGCCCCCTGCACCAGCAACAGGTCGCCGGCCCGCAGCCGGATGGCGCCGAGCTTGCGCCCAAGCGACTGGCCGTGCCGGTAGATAGCCAGCACCGCCAGACCGAACCGTTGCCGGAAATGCGCCTCCTTGAGCGTGCGGCGAATGAGCGTCGACTTGGGCGTGATCAGCAGCTCGGCGATCTTCACGTCATCGGTCTGCAACGCCTCGTCCTCCAGCTTGGTCTCTGCATGAATCTCGATGCCGCTGGCGTCCTTCACCGCCATCAACTCCTCCACGCCGCCGGAGACGAGCAGCACGTCGTCCTCCTCGATGCTCGAGCGCACGTTCGGGACAAAGCTGCGTTTCCCGCGAAGAACCTTGACGATGCGAAATTCCATTTCCGCCAGTGACGACTCGAACACGCGCTGGCCGATCAACCTCGAGCCGGGCATGACGACAATCTCGGAGAGGTACTCGCGAATGTTGAATCCCTCGGCCAAGCTCTCGTCGGGGTAATCCGGAAGCAACCGTTGGCCGAACAGCATCAGGTAGCCAATGCCCACGGCCATGATCAGCAGGCCAACCGGCGTGATCTCAAACAGGCCAAGCGGCTCGTAAATCTTGAGGTTGTTTTCCTCGGCGTGTTGTCGGTAGTCGGCGCTGTCGACTGCGCCGTCGCCATTCAGGTCCGTGCCGCCATCGGCCACCCACTTGGCCAAGCCGGCTTGATGCTGCTTGGCGATCTCGCCGCTAACGGCCACGTTGGTCGAGGTGCCGATGAGCGTGCAGGTGCCGCCGAGGATCGACGCAAAGCAAACAGGCATCAGCAGCTTCGACGGGCTGGCCTTGAGCCGGCGGGCGATCGACACGGTTGGGCCGATGAAGAGCGACGTGACCGCCGTGTTGTTCATGAACCCGGACAGGCCGCCGACCACCGACAGGGTCGTCAACTGCAGTTTGTGGACGCTACCCCCCGCGACCCGCAACAGCCACGCCGTGACCGTGTCGAGCACGCGCCCCTCCAGCAGCGCGCCGTTGATCACGAAGATCGAGGCGAGAATGATGATGATCTCCGAGCTAAAGCCCGCGAACGCCGTCGCCGGCTCGAGGATGCCAGTCAGCACCAGCGCCAGCAGGAGAAAGATCGTGACCAGATCCACCGGCAGCGCCCGCGTGGCAAACAGCCCCACGGCTGCCGCCAGCAGTCCCAGCACAATGGCGATTTCCAGTGTCATTCCCCCCGGTTCCTCTCCGGATGCCCGTTTCGCTAGTGCAAAGCGCCCCTCCGGGCAATGTTTTTGTCGCCGCTTGCCCAGGCGCATTCCGGGTTGATTTCCGCAACGGAAGCATCGACCCTAACGGGGCGCTCATGAACATCCGCAAAATCAGCGTGTTTCAGGTCGATTTACCTCTCCACGAGGGCAGCTACAACTGGGCCGGCGGAAAATCCGTGCAGGTGTTTGACAGCACCGTCGTGCGGATCGAGACCGACGAAGGTATCACCGGCCACGGCGAAGTCTGCCCGCTTGGCCCGGTCTACCTGCCGGCCTACGCCGAGGGCGCGCGCGCCGGCATCCAGGTGCTTGCCCCGGCGCTGATCGGGGAGNACCCCACGCAATTGGCCAAGCTCAACCGCCACATGGACGCCACGCTCAAGGGGCATCCGTATGTGAAATCCGCCCTCGACATGGCCTGCTGGGACATCCTTGGCCAAGCGACCGGCCAGCCGGTTTGCAACCTGCTCGGCGGCCGCTACGGCGAAGAGTTCCTGCTCTACCGCGCCATCTCGCAGGAAGCCCCCGAGGCGATGGCCGGCAAGGTCGCCGGTTACCGTGCGGAGGGGTACCGGAAATTTCAGCTCAAAGTCGGCGGCGATCCGGAAACGGACATCGAGCGCATCCGCGCCGTCTCGGCCGAGTTGCAGCGCGGCGACGTACTCGTGGCCGACGCCAACACCGGCTGGCTCATGCACGAAGCCACGCGCGTCGTCCGCGCCGTGAAGGACATCGACGTCTACATCGAGCAACCGTGCGAGACGTTCGAGGAATGTTACTCGATCCGCAAACTGACCGATCACCCGTTCGTGCTCGACGAGACCATCGACGGCCTACCGATCCTGCTCCGCGCTAACAGCAAGCAGGCGATGGACGTCGTGAACATCAAGATCAGCAAATTCGGTGGGCTCACCAAGGCAAGGCAGGCGCGTGACTTCTGCGTGTCACTTGGCATCGCGATGACCATTGAGGACAGTTGGGGCGGCGACATCGTTACCTCGGCCATCTCCCACCTCGCCCACAGCACACCGACCGAGTTGCTGTTTTCGTCGACCGACTTCAACAGCTATGTCACCGTCTCCATCGCCGACAACGCCCCACAACGTCACGACGGAAAACTGGCCGCATCCACCGCCCCCGGCCTCGGCGTAACCCCAAGAATGGACGCCCTTGGCCAAGCGGTATTTGAAGTGGGGTGAACACCTCACAGCCTCCAAGCGCTTGGTTTACTTCCCAGGTTTCCGTTTATTCACCGGTTTGCGGCGGTATTTGCCAGTGAGCTGCGGGCCGTTGTCACGGGGCATCGACTGATGCCAGTCGATGCAGGCCTTGGTGTATTTGGCGACAAGCCCGGGATGCTTCTCGGCAAGATTGGTCGTTTCGCCGCGATCGGTTTTTAGGTTGTACAGTTCCGGCTCGGTGCCGTCGAATTCGCAGAGGAACTTCCAGTCACCATCACGCACGGCCAAGTCCGGCAAATCGTCGTCGCCGTAGAACGAATCGCGGTCGGGCGGGCGGCGGAAAAAAATGGGGGCCTTGCGGGACACGCTCGCTTGGCCAAGCAGCGTGCCCGGTAGAGACTCACCGTCGAACGACACGCCCTCGGGGCGCGGCGTGCCGGTGAGGTCGAGCAGCGTCGGCACGAGGTCGATGGCGGAAAAAACGGAGTCACGGTTCACGTGGTTGCGCCTGGCCACCGGCCCACCCCAGACGATGAGCGACGAACGCACGCCGCCCTCGTATAGGTGCGTCTTGTAGCCCCGGAACGGCCCTGCCGAACCGGCACCGTGCTCCGGCCCGTTGTCGGAACAGACAAGCACGAGCGTGTTCGCCCGCAGCACGGGATCGTCGCGGATGAGGCCGAACAGCTTGCCAAGCTGGCGATCCATTTCCTGCAACACCGAGTGGTACAGCCCTCGCTTGCCATCTGACCATTTGTCGACCGGTGGCCAAAAAGGCCCGTGCACGTCGTCCGGCCATAGGTTGATGTAAAACGGCTTGTTCGCCTTGGCGGCTTTTTGGATGAACGGAACCGCTTCATCGATGAAGCCGCCCGTGATTCTTGAGCGCAACATCCAGCGCGCGCCTTGGCCAAGCCGCTCGGCATCGGCCCAGATGCGGCGAGGCTCCGTCCATCCTGGTTTTAGCGTGAGCGGCAGCAGCTTTGGCCCCATGCCCTCGAAGTTGGTGAGCGAGGCGTCAAAGCCGTACTCGGCGATCGCCGGCGCCTCGGCCACATCACGCTGTCCGCCCATGTGCCATTTTCCAAAATGCCCCGTTGCGTAACCGGCCTGCTGCAATGAGCGAGCTAGCATCGGCGCCTTGGGGTCGAGCCACTGCGCCATGCCGCGCTGCGTGTTCATGTCGCGATGCGCAAGAAACGAAGTGATGCGCCAGCGCTGCGGATATTGCCCCGTGGAAATCGCCGTACGCGACGGCGAACAGATCGGCGAGTTTACATAAAACTGCTCGAAGCGAACTCCCTCTCTCGCCAACCGATCAATCTGCGGCGTCTGCGCGGCTTTATTTCCAAAGCACGAAAAATCGCCCCAGCCCATGTCATCGATGAACACGAGCACAACATTCGGCGGCGCGGCCTGTGCGAATACCTGAAGCAAGCTGCTGACAAGTATCGTAATGAATGACTTCACAGAGTTTATTGGATTCGGCGTACGATCGGCTACAGGCCAAGGGCGGTGTGGGGGGCGGTTGGGTTTGCGCGGATACTTTGCATTTCTGCCTTCATTTGTTCCGCGATTTTGGGATGACTGCGGATGACGTTTTGTTTTTGGTAGGGGTCGTTGTCCAGATTGTAGAGTTGCGCCTCCGGTGCGCTTGGCTTGATTTTGCCGTCCTCGATGTCGCTGTTGATGTGGCCGGTGAACAACTGGGCGGCGGGGCCGCCGAGCCCGTGTTCCCCGACTTTTTTCGCGCTAAAACCGCCATGACCCCTCGCGCCGATGTAGATCCAGTCGCCTTTTCTGAGCGACAAGTGGGTTCGTCGAAGTGGCGCGATCAGCAGGGAATCGCGCACCTTGGCATCCGGCTCGCCGGTCAGCGCCGGCAGGATGTTGAAGCTGTCCTCGCCCTCCGCTTGGCCAAGTTTGCGCCCGGTTACCGCCGCGACGGTGGCGAACAGATCGACGTTGCTCACCAATGAGCCGGACACGCTGCCGGCCTCGATCTTCCCCGGCCAACGCGCGATGAACGGCACACGGTGGCCGCCCTCCCACGCGTCGAACTTGAAGCCAAGCAGGTCACCGTTCAGCCGGTGCCCCCTGCGCCACGCCTCCTGCCCGCCCCGGTTGAGCATCCCGCCGTTGTCACTGGTGAACACCACAATCGTGTTGTCGGCGACCTTGGCTTCGCGCAGCGCTTTCATCACTTGGCCAACGATCCAGTCCAACTCGTGAATGAAGTCGCCGTAGCGCCCCGCTTGGCTCGTGCCTTGGAAGCGCTTGGCCGGTGTGAACGGGTGGTGAATGTTGCTCGTCGCGAAGTAGAGAAAAAACGGGTTGCCGGATTTCGCCTTGGCGCGAATCCAGTCGGTTGCCCTGCTCGCAAGAGTGATCCCCACCAGTTCGTCGTCGTATCGCTTGTGTGCTTTTTTTGCGCCACCAATGGCGTCGGTTTTGAATTTCTCCTCGAACGCACGAGTCTCCGCTGTTTTGCCGTAGACGAACGGATCTGATTGATCGAGGCCAACGACGCGGTGGTTCTCAACGTAAACAAACGGCGGATGACTGTTCACCACCGGCAGGCCAAAATAGGAATCGAAGCCAAGCTCCAACGGGCCGGGCTTGAGCGGCCCGTTCCAGTCTGTCGGCGATTTTGTGCCGAAGCCGAGGTGCCACTTGCCTATGCATGCCGTGTCGTAGCCCGCGCTTTTTGCCACGTCAGCAATCGTCGTGCGATCCGGATCGACCACCAATGGCGTCTTGAGAAAAACGGGCGACCACAAGTTGCCGCGCCGAACCGGGTAGCGACCAGTCAGCAGCGTGTAGCGTGACGGCGTGCAGACGGCCGATGCCGTGTGCGCGTCGGTGAACCGCCTCCCTTGCCCGGCCAAGCGGTCGATGTTAGGCGTGCGGACGTGCGTCGCGCCGTAACAGCCGACATCCCCATAGCCAAGGTCATCCGCGTAAATGATGACGATGTTCGGTTTCCCGTCCGCCGCCGCAACGGCACCAAGCGCCATGAGAATCAGTAGCGGAACAAACCTGAGCTTCATGATGGTTTTCATCGGCAAATCCGGCGGTCACTGTAGCCGGGTCACGTAGGCGTAAAATGCACCCATTGGCGTGCCGGCGGCGTCGGTGAACTTGGCCCAGAGTTCGTCGCGGCCGGGCTCGAGATTGAGCTTGAAGGTGACGCCCTTGTCGATGGGCTTCACCGGCAGGGTTAGTTTCTGGCCACCGAGCTTGAGGTGAGCCTTGACGGCAGCAAACGATTTTCCGGGCGCGGCGCGGAAGGGGCGGACGCCGGGGACATCGGCACCGGCAGGCAACCCGGCAGTAATGGCCATATCGGCTTCCTTGGGCCAGCGGCGGAGTTCGACGGTGTATTCGCCGGCAGATTTCACGTCCACGGCCCAGAAGCCGGTGTTGCTCGGTTTCTTCTCGGCACTACGGATGTGGCGTTGGTTCCACGGGGTGCTGCCGTCCGCGATCCAGTCGTGGGAGGTCAGCGCCACGGGATTGGCCAAAGGCGCGTTGGCGCCGAGGTAAATAGCCGTCGGCTGGCCGAAGGTCGGCACGATTTCCTCCCACCACGCATCGTAAAACTTGGCCAAGCGTGAGACCACATCCGGGTGCCGCTTGGCCAAGTTGGTCTTCTGCCCGGGATCGGCGTTGATGTCGTACAGCTCCTTGCCGTTGACGAGGCGCCATTGGTCGGTCATCACCGCGCTCTTGCGCCACTTGATGGGATCGCGCACGCGCTGCGAGTCGGTGACGAGAATGCGATCCGGCCAGCCCTTGGCCATGCCCTCGATGAGCGGACGGATGTTCACGCCGTCGAACTTCACGCCCTTCGGCGACGGCACCTTGCAGTAATCGATGAGGGTCGGCACCACGTCGACGTATGAAGTGATGGTGTCCACATCGCGCCCGCCGGTAAGGCCGCCCTTGGGCCAGTGGATGAAAAACGGCACGCGGTGGCCACCGTCGTACTCGCTGCCCTTGCGGCCGCGCATGCCGTTGTTGTGGATGTTCGCGCCGCTGGAGGTGCCGTTGTCGGTCGTGAAAATGAAAATGGTGTTCTCGGCGAGACCTTCCTTCTTGAGGAACGCGCGCATGGCGCCGACGTTGTCGTCGATGTTCGCAATCATGCCGAGAAAGTTGGCCACGTTGACTCCCTGTTCGGCGTAGGGCTTGGCGGATTTCTCCGGCGCGTGCATCGGCCCGTGCGGCGCGTTGGTGCAGAGGTACACGAAGAACGGCTTATCGCTGTCCTTCACCTTGGTGATGAACCGCTTGGCGTAATCAAAAAACACATCAGTGCAAAACCCCTTAGCCGGCACGGCCTTGCCATTGTGAAAATAGGAGCCGTCGAAGTAGGCGTTGTCCCAAAAATCCGGTGTCTGCCCCACGCCGCCACCGCCATGCCGCAGCACTTCCTGAAAGCCGCGATCCTCCGGGCGGTACGGATANTTGTCGCCCAAATGCCATTTGCCGAACATACCGGTGTGATAGCCGCCATCGCCGAGAATCTTGCCGATGGTCACCTCGTTATGCCGCAGCATGGAGCGGCCCATGATCGTGTGCCACACGCCGGTGCGATTCGTCCAATGCCCCGTGATCAACGCCGCCCGCGTCGGCGAACACGTCGGTGCCACGTGATAATCCGTCAACCGGACACTCTCCGCATGGAGCTTGTCGAGGTGCGGCGTCTTCAGCACCGGATTCCCATGGCACGACAAGTCACCATAACCCTGGTCATCAGTAATCACCAAAACAACATTCGGCCGTTTTGCTGCAGACAGAGAGCAAACGAATGAAAACAACACCAAAAACAGATTCAATTTCCTCATATGAATTGGACAGAATAGAAAACCCAAAAATACTGGCGGTCAATCATCAACTTCAGCGACCTTTTGTATTGTAACCAATTTGAAAGATTCATACTCTCCGTCAACGCTTTGGGAATGGTTTTTGGCTGGAAAATGCCCCGGGTTCTGTTTGGCCTTGGCCGCTTGGCTTGGCTGGCCGTCTGGCTTGTTGTCACTTGCCCAAGCACTTCAGCGGCCGATGCTGAAAAAGCTACTCCAATCGACTGGGATAAGGCCCGCAAATGGTGGGCCTATCAGGCACCTCAAAAAAACGAACTCCCCGCTGTTTCAAACAGCGCTTGGCCAAGCCAACGAATCGACCATTTCATCCTGGCCAGACTGGATTCGGAACAACTCACCCCCTCACCCGAGACCACCAAACACATACTTGCTAGACGGCTATATCTTGACCTGACCGGCCTGCCCCCCACTCCGGCCGAGATGGCAGCGTTTCTCAGCGATGAAACCGGTGATGCCTATGAACGACTGGTTGAGGAACTCATGCAGCGCCGCGCGTTTGGCGAACGCCTGGCAAGCATGTGGCTGAACAACGTCCGCTATGCAGAGGATCAGGCACATCAGGTCGGCGCCAATACGGCATTCTTTTATCCAAACGCATATCGTTATCGCGAGTGGGTGATCGATGCATTTAATAACGACGTCCCATACGACAAGTTCATCCGAAAGCAACTTGCAGCCGACTTGATCAAGGACACCCCAACCGGGGATTTGCCGGCGCTGGGTTTTATCGGGCTTGGCCATAAATATTACAATCGTGGCCGTCTCGACGTGAAGGCAGAGGAATGGGCTGAGCAGGTCGATACGCTGACGCGATCGCTGCTTGGGCTGACCGTGGCCTGCGCCCAGTGCCACGATCACAAATACGATGCCTTCACACANAAGGACTACTACGCCCTGGCCGGCGTCTTCGCGAGCACCGACCTCGTCGACCGCATGGCTGACGGCAGCAAAATCAAGAAGGACACTGAGGCGGCGAAGAAACGCATCGACACCATTCACATGGTGCACGACAAGAAACCGNAAAACCTGCACGTGTTCCTTCGNGGNAACNCCGAGACAAAGGGCGANATCGTNCCGCGCCGCTTTCTTCGCGTACTGTCGGAAGGCGAGCCCAAGCCATTCACCCAGGGTACTGGCCGGCTGGAACTGGCCGAGTCAATCGTCTCGCCNGNCAACCCCCTCACCGCACGCGTGATCGTCAATCGTGTCTGGTCGATGTTTTTCGGCCGCGGACTCGTCACCACACCGAGCAACTTCGGTCTGCTCGGCACCAAGCCAAGCCACCCCGCCCTGCTGGACGACCTCGCCGTTCGGTTCATNGAAAACGGCTGGTCGATGAAACGGCTGATTCGCGAGATGGTTCTCTCCTCAACCTACCGCCAGTGTTCCGACGAATCGGAATCCAACCGGGCCATAGACCCAGGCAACACTCACCTGTGGCGGATGAACAGGCGACGATTGAGTATCGAGCAATGGCGCGACTCGATCCTTGCCGCGGGCGATAACCTCGAGCGGACCGGCGGAAAGTCACTCGAGTTGACCGACAAAAAGAACGTTCGCCGAACTGTCTACGCCCGCGTCAGTCGAAAGAAACTGAACGACATGTTGATGCAGTTCGACTACCCGGACCCCAACGTCCATGCGGCCAAGCGCTCCGCAACAACGACTGCGATGCAAAAGCTGTTCGTGATGAACAACCGCTTTNTGGTGGAGCAAGCCAAGCGCTTGGCCAAGCGCGTCACCGGCGACAGCCCGGACGCTAGCGCCGAGCAGGTGCACTCCATCTACGACATCCTTTACAACCGCAAGCCAAGCGCAGCTGAACTGGACTTGGCGCTTGGCTTTCTCCAACTGCCCGCCGAGAGTCGNCTTACCCGCTGGGAGCAATATTCGCACGCCNTNNTNGCCGCCAACGAGATGAGCTACATCGATTAATGAACGCCCCGTTTTCAACCGAGATCAANCGGCGCGAAATGCTTCGCCGNTGCACGGCCGGTTTCGGCNCGCTTGGCTTGGCCGGGATGCTTGGNCNNGAACAGGNNNGTGCCNCCAGNNNCGNTTGGNCCGCACTTCNCGCCNCGGGCCAAGCGGGTGATCTTCCTGTTCATGAACGGCGGCCCGTCGCATGTCGACACGTTCGACCCCAAGCCGGCACTGAAGAAACACGAAAACACCCAGCCGANCGGCAAGATTTACAAGAAGCCAAACTCGTCCGGCTTCATGCCGTCGCCGTTCGAGTTCAGGCCACACGGGCAAAGCAGGATCGAGGTCAGCGAATCGCTACCGCACATTAGCCAAATCATCGATGAGTGCTGCGTCATTCGCTCGATGTACACGGACGTCCCCAACCACGAACCGGCCCTGCTGCAGATGCATACCGGCAACGTGCAACCGGTCCGACCCTCGATCGGGTCCTGGTTGCAGTACGGCCTCGGTTCATTGAATGACAACCTGCCGGGCTATGTNGTGCTGCGCCCCACGAATAAGATCGTCGTCGGCCCCGCGCTCTGGAGCAACAGCTTTCTCCCAGCCNAGCACCAAGCTGCGAGTATCATTACCGCCGACATGAAAGTCGACAAACTGGTCGCCAACGTCCGCAACGCCAGCCTCACAAACCGTGAGCAGCGCCAGCAACTTGACCTGCTTAACCAACTCAACCAACTGCACTTGGCCAAGCGCAATAATGACCTGGAGTTGAACGCACAGATAAAAGCCATGGAAACGGCCTACCGTATGCAGTTCGAGGCGATGGACACGTTCGATGTCGAGAAGGAAAGTGCAGCTACCCGAGACAAATACGGCCGCACCCCTTTTGCCAACTCCTGCCTGCTCGCCCGTCGGCTGGTAGAGAGCGGCGTCCGCTACATAGGCGTATATTATGTCAACAACGGCAACCAACCGTGGGACACGCATAAAAGCCACAACTCCGGCCACACCAAGCTTTGCGAAGATAGCGATAAGGCCACTGCCGCTCTCATCTCAGATCTAAAGGAGCGAGGCCTGCTCGANGACACGCTNGTCATCTGGGGCGGTGAATTTGGCCGCACCCCATACGCACAGCAAAAAGACAAAAAGAACGTTGGGCGGGACCACCACAGCACGGCCTTCTCNATGTTGCTCGCCGGTGGCGGCGTCCGGGGCGGCATGACCTACGGAACGAGTGATGAGTTCGGGATGCACGCCCAGGAAAACCGAATGCATGTGCATGATTTTCACGCNACGATTTTGCATCTCATGGGCATCNACCATGAGAAACTAACCTACCGATGGAGTGGACGAGACTTCCGTTTNACGGATGTCCACGGCAAAGTAGCACACAACATCATCACCTAATACAAAAACATGAAAAAGTCATCCAAAGGATTCACCCTCATCGAATTGCTGGTGGTTATCGCCATCATCGCCATCCTTGCCAGCTTGCTGCTCCCGGCATTGGCACGCTCAAAGGCTAAGGCGCGACAAGCCGTTTGCATGAACAACCAAAAGCAACTTGGTCTCTCAACCGCGATGTACGCGGAGGATTATGATGGCAGGTTCCCTGTTTCAACCACACCCCACAGCGTGCAGAATCATGCGAAATGGTTAACTAGCATGCATGACGCCGGCTACATGAGCACCATGGATCTTTTCTCTGACCCCGCCGATGTGGAGAGCCCCTTTAATATGATCAAGTTGAGGACTCGAAGAATCAAGGTGGGCGACAGAAACAAGGATATCGTATTCTCATACGGGGCAAACGAGCAAATGATCGGCCCATCTGATCAGCGGTACAAAAAAATCAGCCAGGTAACCGATCAGGATAAAATTTTCTTTTTTGGCTGTGCCACCTATATGGTTGTGCCCCATTGGGACCATGAACGTGTCTACAACGCCAGCGGTCCACACCAGCCGAGTGCCTCGGCAAATCCACCCAACGAAGTGTATGCCCGACACAACTCTGGAAAAAAGAATCGAGCCGATGAAAAGAGCAAGGGCGGCAGCAACATCACCTACGTTGATCTGCACTATGAATTTAAAAACCAAAAATATATCGACAGAAAACTATGGTGGTATAAAAATCACAGACCCCTTTGATGCTTATGAACAAACGACACATCACTCGACGACGTTTCATCAACACCACCCTGACCACGGCCGCTGCGGCCGGCGCCACTTGGTTTGATGTTCCCCAAATCCTCGCTGCCAAGGGCAAAAAAGCTGCCATGAAAAAATACGGCGGTTTCCCGATGGGCATCCAGAGCTTTTCCCTTCGCGGGTTTGGTGTGGATGGTGCGATGGGGCAAACCCACAAGCTTGGCCTACACTTTATCGAGTTTTTCGGCGCCCATTTCCCCATCACGAAGGACAAGATCAAGATTGGGGAGATGAACAAAAAACTGGCCAAGTATGACATGACCATCAGTGCCCACGGGGTCAACGGCTTCGGCTCCGACCACGCGAAAAACGAGGTAACCTTTCAGTTCGCGAAGATGGCAGGCATTAAAAACATCTCGGCGAACCCCTCACCCGACTCATTCGACAGCCTCGATAAACTCGTTGCGAAGTACGACATCCGCATCGCCATCCACAACCACGGCCCGGGCGCGCTGTACGACAAGATTGATGACGGACTGAAGGCGGTGAAGGGACACGACAAGCGGATCGGGTTTTGCGCCGACTTGGGGCACTACATCCGGTCGTCCGAGGATCCGGTCGAGGTCATCCACAAGCTGGGCGACCGGCTGTACGGCATCCACCTGAAGGATTTCGCCGAGCAGAAAAAACGGACGCACGGCGTAATCATCGGCAAGGGCCACCTTGATGTCTCGGGCGTTTTCAAGGCCTTGAAAAAAGTGAAATTTCCTGCTGACGGCGCGCTGAGCCTCGAGTACGAGGAAACACCCAATGATCATCCCAAGCTACTGGGTGACATTCGCGAATGCTTGGCCATCGCCGCAGAGGGTGCCCAGAAAGCAGCGAAGGGATAATCCATTTCCATGAAACAAAAACGGGCTCATACGAGCCCGTTTTTTATTTCAAATGGGTTTGTAATGTAGTTCAGCCTTTTCCAAGGAGATGCTTGTCCATTCGGTCGTGAATCTCCTTGATCCGGTCGCGATTGCCGCCGCCCACCTCGGCGGTGGACCAACCGGTGAAACCGATCTCGCCAAGCGCTTCACGGACATCTGGCCAGTCGACGTCGCCGTCGCCAATCTTGCAGAAACCGTTCGACTTGCCCCAGTCCTTAACATCCAACTTCACAATTCGTTTGCCAAGTGTGCGAATCCACTCAGCCGGTTTGCCAAAACGCTGATGGTTACCAATATCAAAATAACTTCCCACCCAAGGGCTGTTGATCTCGTCGAGGTACTTTGCCAGCAGGTCGGCGGNTTGGTTNTTGTCCCCTTTCGGGTCGTAAAGGAAATTNTTCCAGACATTCTCAATCAGGATGTGAATGCCGAACTTGGCGGCCAACGGTATCGCCAGGTTGATCTGCTCGATTGAGCGATCCCAAACCTGTTGATGATTTTCGTTCTTGGCATCGCGAACCGCTCCCGGCACGAGTAACACCGCTGAACCGCCGACCAAGCGGGTGTCACGAATGGCCGTCTTGAGTCCCTCCAAGCCCTTTCGGCGCGTGGCAGCATCCGGCGAGGAAAGGCGCGTGCCCCAGTGAATCGAGTCGACCACGCCGTGAATCGGCAAGCCGGTTTCGCGGCTGGCAGCCGAGGCCTGTTTTTTATCCACGCCGCCCGGGCTGTTGAGTTCTACCCCGTCGTAGCCGATCTCCTTGAGCNCGCGAAACTTGTCGGCGATGGGGAGATTCCCCCCGAACATGCCGAACTTGATCGACTTGAGGATACGCGGCTTGGGGCGTGACTGCTCGTCAGCCGCTTGGCCAAGCGCCGGCAGCGCGGTAGCGACCAAGGCGAGACTACTGGCCTTCCCGAAGTCGCGGCGGTTTAAATTAATTTCGTTCATGGCGTCAGACAAACGGCGTGATGCCCGGCTTGGCCAAGGGCGGCGGGGTGTGCTTGCCGGTCTCCCAGTTCATATCCTTCGGGTAACGATCCTCCTTGGCGTTGAGCGCCTGNTCGTAGGTGATCTGCTTGCCGGTATAGGCAGCGGTGCGGCCCATGACCGCCATCATGGTGCTGAGAGCCATGCGGTCACCGTTGTTGATCGGCTTGCCAGCGCGGATCGACTCGAACAACTCGTTGTGCTCGACCTGATACATGTTCTCGCGCTTGCCGTCATAGGTCCAGCGGCCCTTGGCGTTCTCGATGAAGACTCCCCGTGCAATGTCGCCCCTGCCTTTCGTTCCAAGCAGGTAATCNTTGTTTTCATTGTGGCAACGACNCTGCTGGCGCTGGGCCATATAAGCACGCACNCCGTTGGGATAAAGATAGTTCACCTCGATGTGGTCAAAGATGTTCCCGCTGTGATTGGGGATGCCGCGCCCGCCGACGGCGGTGCAACTGATCGGCGGCTCATCCCGCATCGCCCAGGCGATCTTGTCGACGCTGTGAACGGCCTGCTCGACGAGNCCATCACCGCCTAGCCAGGCAAAGTTGTACCAATTGCGCNCCTGCCACTCGATGTCGCTCCATTCCGGCTTGCGCGCGGAGTCCGGCTGCATTGGTTTGACTGGCCCGGTCAGATACGTGGCGTAAATCGATTGAACGTCACCGATCTCGCCGCCGAGAACGCGCTCGTAAAAGGCGCGCCGCTCAAGCTCATACCGCCAGCAGAAGCCGGCTACGATCGCCAGGTTTTTCTGCTTTGAAATCTTCACCGACTCCATGATGGATCGCACGCCGGGCGCGTCGGTGGCCATTGGTTTCTCGATGAAACAATGCTTGCCGGCCTCAACCACGGCTCGGAACTGCACCGGCCGGAAGCCCGGCGGCGTCGCAAGAATCACGAGGTCCACCCCGCTGCCGATCAGCTTTTGATACGCATCCAGTCCGACGAACTGGTGCGGCACGTCCACCTTTTTCTCATGCCGCTTCTTGAGGCCCGTCACGGCGCGCTCGACTTTCTCCGGGAACACGTCGGCCACCGCCGTCAGTTTGACGTTCTCGTCCGCCGTCAGCGCCTGGTTGGCCGCGCCGGTACCGCGCCCGCCGCAGCCGACCAGCCCAACGCGGATCGTGTCGCTGTTTTGGCCGTAGGCGCTGCTGCGCGAAATCAAGCCGATCGTGGCGGCACTCGCCACGGCAGCGGTGGAGGAGGTCTTGAGGAAATCCCGGCGGGAGGTTCCGTTGTCAGATGTCGTTCTGTGTGTCATGGCAGAAATTCAAAGGCCGTGGAGCTTACGCCCCGCTCATTCCCGGCGCAAGCCAAGCGCTTGGCCAAGCGGCAAACGGAATGACTGCCACCGGCCGGGCTTTCTTCAAAAAAGCCAGGGGACCTACTTGATTTTTGAGAAGTCCGTCCCGGTGAGAAACTCATTCACGATTTTCTTCACCAAGCGGCCGTCCTTGGTCGATGCCTTAAAGGCTTTCTGCCAGGCCGGATCAGCCAAAAATGCCTTGAACGCCTTGTTTCTCGCCTCACGGCTCGGATAGGCCAGAATGTAAACGAGCTTGTTCTCCTTGTTGTCGGCGGGCACCCAGTAGCCGATATTGGTCATGCCGTGCTTCTTGAACAGCGCCACCGTGTGGTCGCGAAACCGCGCCAGCAGCGCGTCCAGTTTGCCCTCGTTCGCGTAGTAGGTGCGAATCTCGAAGACGCGATTTTTCTCCTCGGCCCGGGCGGTGTCCCAGCCGGCGATCGGGCTGCAAATAAACGCAGCCGCCAGCAACGATAAACAATGGATTTTTTTTAACATGGCTTGAATGGCTCCGGCGGCATCGCACCATCCCCCGCCCCGGCTGTCAAAGGCTATCTGCGCTTGGGCCGCCTGGACTTGGCGCGGAGATCCCACGCCTCGACCCATTTTTCCCCCGTGAACTTCATGCCGAAGTCATCCACCAGCCGGCGGCTGAAATCGGCAAGATGGCCGGCACCGTAAAAAATCCCGATCCGTTTTTTACCCTTGGCCAACTGCTCGCGCAGCACCTCCAGCGCGATGAGGTTGCGCTCGGTGATGATCGTCGTCCCCTTCTCGCCGCCGAGATTGTTGAAGATGTCGGTCGTGGCGAACTGCTGCGCCATCACCCGCTTCAACGCCAGTTCGCGGTTGCTGGAGAAAAACGCAAACAACAACGCGAGGTCATTCGCCCCCCCCTGCTTGTTCGCCCGCT
>NYYJ01000023.1 GCA_002686755.1 Verrucomicrobiales bacterium | reverse complement strand
CCCCGCGGAGCGTGCAAGCGCATCGCCCCCTGGTGCGGTACCGGATTCATGTCGAGGACAAGCTGGGAAACGCAGTGATGCTGCCTTACGCCGATGATGGACAGTCGAACTTCGCCTACTTCTGCTACAACGGCGTGCCGGCGTGGATCGGCTCGAACCGGGTCAATGGCAAAAAGGAGACGTTTCCTGAGAGCGTGATGAGGTCNCTGCCGACNTANCACCTGATNGCNAACNGCACNGACGTNACNAANTCNCANTACANCNGNTCGTTNGACACGGTNCATTTCAACGGGACGCTCGTNTATGANGGNANGGTNTACGATCACATNGAGTTCCGGAACCGNGGCGAGTTTTCAACCTACGTCTCCGGCAAGAACAAGTGGCGGCTATATTTCAACCGCACGCGGGGACTGAAGGCCCGGGACAACTACGGCAGGAAGTACACCGAGCCGAAAAAGACGATCAACCTCAACGGCTGTGCCTCGCCGTGGATGCCGGTCAACCGCGGCATGGCCGGGATGGAGGAGGCGATCGGGTTCAAGCTGTACAATCTGGCTGGCGGCCTCGCGCCCAAGGCTCACTTTGTACATTTCCGCGTGATCGATGACGCTGCCGAGGCGCCGAGCGGCCGGCGCAACGCTCAATACGAGGGGGATTTGTGGGGTCTGTACCTGTACGTCGAGCACACCGACAGCCGGTTTCTTGAGGAGCACGGCCTGCCGGACGGTAACGTGTACAAGATCGAGGGCGGCAGCGGCGACAAGCGCAACCAGGGGCCGACGCAGTCCGTGAATGCGTCGGACTGGAACAGTTTTCGAAATGGCTACGGCCGCTCGCAGTCGCTCCAGTGGTGGCGGGACAATCTCGACCTGCCGACCTATTACACGTTCCGTTGCGTGAACCGGATCATCAGCAACGTCGACATTCGCGAGGGCTGGAACAAGGTGTTTTACCATCACCCGGAAGGCCGCTGGTTCCCGGTGCCGTGGGACCTGGACATGCTGATCATCCCGGAGACGCATTGGCAGGGGGCGATCAACATCGAGCGCTGCCTCAGCCGTCACAAGGCGCTGAAGATCGAGTTTAAGAACCGCGCCCGCGAACTACTCGACCTACTGCTGGATGACGCTTCGCCGACCGGCGGCCAGATCGGCCAGTTCATCGACGAGCACGCCCGCTTCATCAACCCGCCGGGCGAGCCGCTGACATTTGTCGACGTCGACCAGTTCATGTGGAATTACCACCCGCGGACAGCTGGGAGCCATCGCGGGCAGTTTTACGTGTCGCCCAAGAGCCAGAACAACCGGGGCGGCACATGGACGCGCCGGCTCAAGAGCAAGGATCACGAGGGCATGATGCAGCATATGCTCGGGTTCATGACCGACACCGATCCCGGCCGCTGGAGTATCGGCGATGGTGATCCGCGCGGCTACGGCTACAACTACCTTGAACACGAGGCCAAGTTCACCGACCTCCCCAACACGCCGATGATCACCTATGCCGGGCCGGCCAGTTTCCCGTTGGACAAGCTGCGGTTTGAGAGCAGTCCTTTTGACCCGGGGCCATCGAGCAATAGCAAGGATTTCACCGGTATTCAGTGGCGGCTGGCGGAGGTATCCAATCCCAAGACCCCCTTTTTCGAGCTTGGCCAACATTGGAGATACGAGATCCAACCGGTTTGGGAACTGGAGGCCGGCGAGTTTGCCGCAACCGTGGCCGTCCCGCAGAGCGTCATCCGCAAGGGCGGCACGTACCGCGCGCGTGTCCGGATGCGCAACGGCACGATGGCGTGGAGCCACTGGTCGGCACCGGTCGAGTTTGTCGCCGGCGAACCGGACTTGGACGATCTCCGGCAGAATCTCGTGTTCAGCGAGATCATGTACAACCCGCTTGGCCAAGCGGGCGTGAGTGGCGGCGAGTTCGAGTTTCTTGAGTTGAAGAATGTTGGCGACTTGTCGCTGGACCTGGGCGGCCTGTTTTTCAGCAGCGGGGTTGAGTTTGTCTTTCCCAAGGGCAGTACCCTCGAGCCCGGCGGATATTTTCTGATTGCCAAAAACCAGGTGGCATTGAAGAGCCGCCATCCGACCTTGGCCGTGGATGGAATCTACCGGGGCCGGTTGGCCAACGAGGGGGAGACCGTCACGCTGTCGGCCGGTCTCGGCGCGCCGGTGCTCAGCGTGATGTACGATGACGCTGCGCCTTGGCCGGAGTCGGCGGATGGCCAAGGCTATTCGCTGACCGCCGATGCGGAGGGCGAGTTGGGGTTCCGGGCCAGCTCGGTTCCAGGGGGCACACCTGGCAGGGATGACACCGGCTTGGCCAACCCGGACGACTTGGTGTTGACGGTGACGCGCCTGGCCAACGGCTTGTTGCGGGTGGGGTTCAATGCGGAGGAGGGGCGGAGCTATTCGCTGCAGGCCACGCAGGGACTTGGCCAGGCGTGGGAGCCACTACGCAATTTCTATGCGGAAACAAATGGCAAGGTGTCCCGCATCGTTTCCCCGCGGGTGAGTCGTGAGCGGTACTTCCGGCTGGTTACGCCGGCTGGCCCTTAGGCTACAGTTCGTCGTGGGATTGGATGATCTTGCCGACGAGACCGTATTTTTTTGCTTCCTCCGGGGTCATCCAAAAATTGCGGTCGGTATCCTTGGCGATCGTCTTTAGCGGTTGGCCGGTTTGGTCGGCGAAAATCTGATTGAGCCGCTCGCGCATCTTGACGATCTGCTCCGCCTCGATGCTGATGTCCGACGCTTGGCCGCCGACGCCGCCGCTCGGCTGGTGCAACATGTAGCGAGTGTTGGGCAGGCTGAAGCGATCCCCGACTGGAGGGGCGGCGTAGATAAGCGCCCCGGCACTTGCCACCCAGCCGGTGCCGACGACCCGCACGCGCGGCTTCACGAACCGGATCATGTCGTGAATGCTGTCGCCTGACTCCACGTGGCCGCCGGGCGAGTTGACGAACACCGTTATGTCGTCGTCCGAATCGGCGGCGAGGAGTTGCAGCTTGGTGCAAAACTCGCGGGCCACCTTCTGGTTGATCTCGCCGTAAAGCATGATGGTCCGCGACTTGAGGAGCAGTTCCTCAAGCTTGTTCAGTGAGTTCTTTTCGTCCTTGTTGTCCTTGCTCATCGTGGAGATGCGAGGCCTGCGCCGCGCGAGGCCGGGAGATTGCGTGTAACCCTCCCCGGTGTAAAGCGGGAATCCGTTCAACTAACCGGCAGCAGGTCTGCAGGTAGGGGCGGGGTGGCGCCCTTGCGGGAGGCGACGAATGCCCCGAGCCGGTTGGCCAGGTCGGCGGTCTTTTGCAGCGGCCAACGGCGAACCGCCCCGTGCAGGATCGCCGCACTGCAGGCGTCGCCCGCGCCGACCGGGTCGGCGTCCGGCTCTGGTTTGAACGGCGCCGGTTGTCCAGTCACAACCGCGTTGCCGGTGTGCAGCACGGTGCCGTCCCGTCCACGTGTCANCACGAACAGGTCGAGGTCGAACCGCTTGAGCAGTGCCGGGATCGGCTCCGCTTGGCCAAGCCCGAGCAGTGGGGCGACGGTGGCCAACTCGGCCTNGTTCATCTTGACGATGGAGGCGGCGCGGCACCCGGCCTCGAGCAGTTCCGCCGAGAAATAATCCTGCCGCAAATTCACGTCGAACAGCCGCACGGCCTGGCTGGCGGCGTCGGCAAACTGCCGAATCGTCGAGCGCGCCGGCTCGAGCCGTTGGCCAAGCGAGCCGAAGCAGACGGCGTCACACCGCTTGGCCAAGCCGGCGAGCGGCTCATCCCAGACGAGCCGATCCCACGCGACGTCGCGGATGATGTCGTACTCCGGTTCGCCATTCCGCAGGATGACTTCAACCGTGCCGGTCGGCGCATCGGGATCGCGCTGGATGAAGGCCGTGTCCATGCCGCGCTTGGCCAAGTCGTCGAGCACCCTTTGGCCAAGCGCATCGTCGCCGACACGGCTGGCCACGATGGCGCGGTTACCAAGCTGGTGCGACTGGACGGCGGCGTTGAGCGGCGCGCCGCCAAGCGCTGGGCCGGTGGGGAGCAAGTCGTAAAGCGCCTCGCCCAGGCCGACGATGAGTGGGGGCGAGTCGTTCATGGGAGTGTCGAGGCCTGAAGCAGCACCGGGCGCGGCTTGGCAGTCCAGAACGAAAATCCCTTGAGCCGCAGCGTGTAGTCCGGGCGGATGTCGTGCAGCCAAGCGATCATCCGCTCGGCGTGGTCATCAACGTGGTACGTCGTGATGGCAAGCTGCGGTGCGCCATTGCGAATCTGTTCCTCCGCGCCGAGCAGTACGTCGAGGTCGGCACCCTCGGCGTCGGCCTTGATGAGGTCGCCCGGGCCAAGCGCCAGTTGGTTGTCGCGGCAGTAGTCGTCGATGCTCGTAACCGGCACGGCACCGGCGTGCGGCGCGTCGCTTGGCAGGTATTCGAGGTAACCGGCGTCCGGGTTGCCGCCGTCGACCATACGCGCCTGACCGCTTTGGCGCCCGACGCCGCTGCGCTCGATGGCGATGTCATCGGCCAGTTCGTTGGCCTCGGCACCGCGCCGGAGCAGGGCGGCCATCCGTTCGCTTGGCTCGAAACAGACCACGCGCTTGGCTAGGCCGTATCGGAGCACGCGAAACGCAAACAGCCCCTCGCATGCGCCGACGTCGAGCACGGTGCTTTCGGCCGAGAGCCGGATCGGCTCCGTGGTGTAATGGTGCGGGTTGGCGGCGGAGAATTCCTGCTCGATGACAAAATGCAGGTTTTGATCCGGCTCGCTTGGCCAAAAGAAATTGAGCCCGTTGTCGCGCAGTCGCACCCGCCAGGCGTCGTCGGTCTGCGCGATCTCGGCCTCTTTGGTCAGGCGCCTGGCCGCCGAGCGGCTGTGCAGCCGCGCCGGGAGAATCACCCGGCTTAGTTGCATCCGCGCGTCGCCGAAGGCGAACCGGCCGTGGAGTGTTTGTTGCCGTCGCCATTCGCTCAAGCAGCGTAGCGTCTGGGAAAGGGGGTTCTTCACGGACACACGGTGATTGCCTCTGCGGGGTTTTCGCCATACGGTTTGCGCCCCGGCGGAATCGGATGCCTGCCGGCCTGGATCGAAATGTACATGCGCCTTCGCAGTCTGGTGATCTCCCTCTACAACACGCTGTTTGCGCGTGCCGTGGAGAAGCTATTTTTTCACCAACTCGTCACCAAGACAAACAACTTCGGCAAGAGCAACTGGCTCGGCAAGCCGATCTGGCAGAACACCTTTGACCTCTGGATCGCGCAGGAGACCATCCACGACGTGAAGCCGTCGCTCATCATCGAGTGCGGCACGAACCGCGGCGGCTCGGCCTATTTTTACGCGCAGTTGTTCGACCTGATGGGCTCCGACGGCCGGGTCGTGTCGGTGGACATCGAGAAACTGCACGACCTGTCGCACCCGCGGGTGACCTATCTCGTCGGCAGCTCGGTGTCGGACGAGATCGCCGGGCAGATCCGGGCGATGGCCGAGGCGGCGACCGGGCCGGTGCTGGTGATTCTCGACAGCGACCACTCCGAGGCGCACGTCGCGAAGGAGCTGGAATTGTACGCGCCGTTGACCACGGTTGGCAGCTACTGCCTCGTGCAGGACGGCATCATCGACGAGCTGTTCATGTTCCGAAAGGGCCGCCCCGGGCCGCTGCCGGCGCTCGAGAAATATCTCGCAAGGCATCCCGAGTTCGAGATCGACCACGAGCGGTGCGAGCGCTTCCTCATCACGCACCACCCGAAAGGCTGGCTCAAGCGCGTGCGATGATCGCCCTGCTGGATTACGGCGCCGGGAACCTGCGCAGCGTCGAGAAGGCGCTGCGGTTTGTTGGCGGCGAGGTCGAGTTGGTGCCGTCACCCGAAGGCATGGCGGACGCCTCGGCCGTGGTGTTGCCCGGCGTCGGCGCATTCGACGACTGCGTCAACGCGATGCAGCGGCAGGAACTGCTCGAGGCATCGCGGGAGTTCATCAAGACCGGCAAGCCGTTCCTCGGCATTTGTGTCGGCTATCAGGCCATGTTCGAGCGGAGCGAGGAGTTTGACAGCCGCGCCGCCGGGCTGGGGCTGTTCACGGGGAGTGTCGTTCGTTTTCCGGAAGGCCAGGGGCTTAAGATCCCACAGATCGGCTGGAACCAGATCGAGATCGTCCAGCCGGACTGCCCGATTTTTGAAGGCGTCGAGAACGGCAGCCACGTCTACTTCGTGCACAGCTATTATCCGCAGCCAGAGGACGCCTCAATCGCCGCCTGCCGCACGACATACGGTGTGGAGTTCGTCTCGGCCATCTGGCGGGACAACGTCTTTGCCACCCAGTTCCACCCCGAGAAAAGCCAAAAAATCGGGCTGAAGATCCTCGAGAATTTCGTGAATCTGGCCAAGTAACCCAAACGCTTGGCCAAGCGGCCGGGGATTGGGGGGCGCACGCGGCTCGCGTGCGCGCCTTGGCGCCAAGGCGCATTTCGGCGAGCCGCCGAAATGAACACGCGAGCCGCGTGTGCTCCCTATTTCCAGCTTGTGCGTACTGGTTGAGTTGGTAGCTTGTTTGCCGCTTGGCCAAGCGAGAATGCGGCCGGCGTGACTGAATCATTAATCAACAAAACATAATGGCACACACACTCCCCGATTTACCGTACGCGCACGATGCGCTCGAGCCGCACATCGACGCGCAGACCATGGAAATCCACCATGGCAAGCACCACAACACCTACGTGGCCAAGCTCAACGAGGCCATCGCCGGCAACACTGCCCTGGAGGCCAAGTCGGTCGAGGAACTGGTGAGCGACCTGGACTCTGTGCCGGAGGGCATCCGCGGCGCGGTGCGCAACCACGGCGGCGGACATGCCAACCATTCACTGTTCTGGACCGTGCTTGGCCCGGACGGCGGCGGCGAGCCGGGCGGTGCGTTGGCCGAGGCGATCAACGCGGAGTTTGGCGGCTTCGCCGAGTTTCAGGCCAAGTTCGAGGCGGCCGGCGCGACGCGTTTTGGCAGCGGCTGGGCGTGGCTGTGTGTGAACGGGGAGGGCGGACTGTGCGTTTGCAGCACGGCCAACCAGGATACGCCGTTGATGGAAGGCCGAACGCCGATCCTTGGCTGCGATGTGTGGGAGCATGCCTACTACCTCAAGTACCAGAATCGCCGGCCGGATTATCTCAAGGCGTTTTGGAACGTCGTCAACTGGGACGCGGTGGCGGCGAACTACGACGCGGCCAAGGGCTGACACTTTTCAGCGGGCAACCAAACGAGGAAGGCGCACGGTTCGTGCGCCTTTTTTGTCGTCACGGCCGAAGCAGGCCGACGATGGTACGGAATTTGACGGGGTTGTCGCCGGGATTTTGTTTGCCGACGTGATGCGCGCCTTGGTCCCACAGCTTGGGATTGAACGCCGCCTTGGTGTTGCTGAACGAGACGTGCGTGTCGCCCCACAGCGCGTTGATGCCGCTTGGGTTGTCGTTGCTGCTGTGTGGCCGGGTGGCCTGGGTGTAGATCAGGTCGGTGACGATGGAGCGTTCCGAGGAAAAATCGCTCGCCTTGCGGGCGACGAGACGCCACTGGGCCTCGATGTCGTTCTTGGCGTTGGGCCGCGCCGGGCGGTCGGACTGCGGGTAATACATGTAATTGCCCCGCACTCGGCCGCGATAGCACATCGGCCACGGCACCTTGGGGCTTTGGTAGTTTTTCAACTCCTGCTTGATCGGCAGCGAATCGTCATGTCTCAGGCCGGGATCGTAAAAGGAGGGGGCGGAGGTGATCAGTCCCGCGGTGTAAAGGAAGCCGAGGTTCATTGGGCTCTTCGTATTCGCACGCTCACCGTCGGCACCGGAGAACATCAGGTAGCTCATCCACGGCTCGGAGGCGACGTTCTTTTCCGGGTCAAACATCGTGGGGGGAATCCGGTCATCGTAGTCACTTGAATAGGTCGCCAGCGCCAACCCGATCTGCCGGAGATTGTTGGTGCAACTGGTTCGCTGCGCCTTGTTTTTCGCCTGGCTGAGCGCCGGGAGCAGCAGCGCGGCGAGGATGGCAATGATGGCGATGACCACCAGCAGTTCGATCAGGGTGAAAGCCTTGGTTGAATTGTGTCTCGTTGTCACCGGGAGTAGAAAGCCAAGCGGCATCGTCCGGCCGTGTCAAGAATCTAGAGATTCGTTCGGCCTGTTTTTGGGTTTTATTTCAACGGGGTTGCAATGGCCAAGCGGTGTGTGGCTTATATTGCCGCCGCAAATATCGATGGCGGCATCGAAGGATTCATTTTTGGCCCAGCGGGTCTACGAGCAGATACGGGAGCAAATCCAGACCGGAAAGCTGTCTCCCGGCACGCGGCTCGTGAACCGCAAACTGGCCGGGGAGATGGGTACCAGCATGGTGCCGATCCGGGAGGCGCTCAACCGCCTGACCAGCGAGGGGTTGCTCGAGCACCTGCCCGGCGGCGGCAACTTCGTGCGGAAACTGACCAGGAAGGAGATTATTCAACTTTACGAATTCCGCGAGTCACTGGAGACTTTCGCTGCGAGGGAGGCAGCTAGGAATAATCAGGATTACCAGTTGAAGCACCTGAACCGCATTTGCGACGATTGGGCAGGCATCCTCAAAACAATCAAGGCGACCAAGGGGCAAAAGACCACGAAGGCCATGCTTCGGCGCTGGCTGGATGATGACTTCGAATTTCACAGCGTGATCGTTGAGGCGGCGGATAATCCGTGGCTGGCCAAGGTCGCGATGGATCTGAAACTCATGACACTGGTGGTGCGGAACAAGCCGGAGATGCTCAGCTACGAGGCGGCTGTTACGACTCAGGAGGACCATATAGCCCTGTTAAATGCGTTTACAAAAAGGGATGCCGATAGGGCGGAAGCAGTGATGCGCAAGCACATCCGGCAGGGTGTCGACTTCATCATGGCCAATCAATGAGCAGCCAAGCGCTTGGCCAAGCGGCCAGATTATTTCAAAAAAACCCTTGACCCCCCCATTTGGGTCACTAATAACCATCCCGCGCGAACTTGTTATAACAAAAACTAACAATGAACTGGAACCGAAAGTTAATGTTGGGCTGCCGTTTGGCAGCGTGGGGTTGGGTCGCCGGACTGGCCTTGGCCACCGGCTTCGCCGTAGCGGAGCCGACTGAGAAGGAGTCCTCAGAATTCGAGGTCAACCACAGTGCGGCGCAGATTTTTGATGGCGAGGCCCTGCAGAACAGCTGGGTTAACGCCGGAGGCAAGCTGGAGTTCAAGCTGGCCGACGGGGTTCTGACCATTGATGGGCCGGAGAACAATGGCTGGGTGCAGCACGACAACGGCGAGACGCCGTGGGAAATTGGCACTGCGGACGGCGAGTCGTGGACGGCGGAGATAAGCGTCCGCCTGGCAGCTGATGACGGCAACGGCATTGTGATCTGGGGCGCCAACGGCAGCGAGCGCGGCATCCTGCAGGTGAACACCAACGAGACAAAGATGTTCAACGCCGAGGTGATCGATGAAAACGACAACACGAGCGCATTCAACATCTTCCGGATCGCCTACGACTGGGATGACGATTACTACTACGTTTGGCGTAATGGCGCGTTGCTGACTGACGGTGCCGCCGCCCAGGCCACCACGACCCACAGCCGGTTCATTGTGGGGGACTGCTGCTCCAACATCCCGATGACGACGGTCGAACTCGAGTACATCCGGTACGACACCACCGGGGCGTTCTCGCCGCCGCCGGTCGCGGCCACGGTGACCAAGAACCCGGAAGACGCCACCGTAAAGGTGGGCGACAGCGTCACATTTATGGCGGCGTTCGACGGCCCGATCACAAGCTACCAGTGGTTCAAGGATGGCGAGGAAATCGAGGGGGCGACCGCAGCATCGTACACGATTGAGTTTGTCACCAAGGGGCACGCAGGTGAATACAAGTTGTTTGGCGGAAACGTGATCGAGGACGTCACGACCGAGGCGGCCACGTTGACCGTGCTGGTGGACGAGGTGCTGCCAACGATCACGAGCGCATCCGCCTCGGACACGTTCGACACGGTGACGCTGAGCTTCTCCGAGCCGTTGAACGCGGCGAGCGCCACGGCCAAGGGCAACTACTCGTTCGCCGATGACGCGCTGACCGTGTCGGAGGCGGCTCTGGCCGATGACTCGACCGTGGTACTGACCACCAGCAAGCAGGCCGAGGGAGCTGCCTACAGCCTTTCGGTTTCCGGCGTNAANGATGAGTCGGGCAACGCCATCGCCGCCGANACGTCGGTGGNGGTTCAGGCNTTCGTGTTCGCGCGCGGCTTCCTGAAGTTTGAATATTTCGCCGACATTCCCGGTATCCATATCGAGGATCTGTATGAGAGCGAGAAATACGAGAACAACGCCGTGGATGAGGTGTTATACTTGACCGCCTACGACACCGGTACGGCCTTTGACCGCAAAGGCGACAATTACGGGGCGCGCATCAGCGGGTGGCTCCTGCCGGATCGCGCCGGGGATTTTGCCTTTTTCATCGCCAGCGATGACGCCGGGGAACTGTATGTCAGCGCGGATGACACAGCGGAAAACCTGGATATCGTCGCACTGGAGTTGAACTGGAGCACTGCGTTCGAGGGCGGCGGCGACGAGGAGGGGACGCCGTTTGATTCGTTCGTGGCCGGGGATCGCTACTACACGGAGTTGCTTTACAAGGAAGGCGGCGGGGGTGACGGCGCCAAGGCCGCCTGGCGTCACTGGGACGATGAGGAGAGCATCAGCGTCGGCAAACTGCAGCCGATCGGTGGGCAGTACATCGGCACGTACGTCGATCCCTCAGGCTCAAGCGTCAAGATCACCGCGCAGCCGCAGAACCTGACGGCGCCGTTGAACGCGACGGTCAGCCTTTCGGTTAGCGCAGAGGGCAGCTCGGCCGTGGGGGCGCATGTCCAGTATCAGTGGCGCAGGAACGGCGCGGACATCGCCGGCGCCAATAGCGCGGTTCTGGAGTTGTCCGGCTACACGATGGACGACGACGGCGCGGTTTACACCGTGGTTTGCAGCGTGCCTGGCAGCGAGGTGGTTTCTGCCGAGGCCAAGCTGACCGTGGTAGTGGATGAGGAAGCCCCGACCGTGGTGTCGACTTCCGCCGAGGGAGGTCTGGTCACGGTTGAGTTCAGCGAGCCGTTGCGCATCGATGGCGGCGCAGTTGCCACGACTGTCCCGCGTGACTCCGCTGAATTCGAGGTTGTTGCAGCGGCAAAGGATATTTTCAACGGGGAAGAACTGCAGGGCGACTGGGTCAATGCCGGCGGGGCTCTCGAGTTCGAGTTGAGCGATGAAGGGCACCTGATTGTCAACGGGCCGGAGAACAACGGCTGGGTGCAGCACGACAACGACAACACGGTCTGGGAAAAGGGCGTGGCTGGGGGCGGCTCATGGACGGCGGAGATCCGCGCACGCCTGGCTGACGACGAAGGGAATGGCATCGTCATCTGGGCGGCAAACGGCAGCGAGCGCGGCATCATGCATATCGGCACCCACGACACTCGGAACTACGGCAAGACTGCCCTGGATGAGAACGACAACACCGATGCGTTCCACACCTTCCGGATGGCGTACGAGTCCGGGAGCGGTCTTTACTACCTGTGGCGGGACGGCCAACTGCTGAACGTGGACGGGGATCCGCGGCAGGCCGGCACCGGGGCCAACCGATTCATCGTGGGCGACTGCTGCTCGAACATCCCTATGAGTGCGGTCGATCTCGAGTACATCCGCTACGACACCACCGGTGCCTACGCGCCGGCGGGCGACGTGGTGGCGCAGGGCGCCAACTCGCTGGCCAACTACTCCATCGCCGGGGCGACCGTCACGAGCATCACCGTGCTTGAGGACGGCAAAACGGTCGTGCTTAGTGTGGATGGAAAGGTGGACGGCGGCGACTCGACGCTTTCCATCAAGAACGTGGCCGACCTGGCCGGCAACTCGATTGCTGACACAAGTGTCGATATTCCTGCCAGCGGACCGAAGATCACGCCGTTGGGCGCGAAGGATTTCGAGTTGATGGCAGGGCCAAGCGATATCCACGATGGAGATGCCTTGGTCAACGGCTGGGTCAATGCCGGTGGCGATGTCAACTTCGAGGCGGGCGACGGTTTTTTGTCGATGATCTCAGCAGCCAACAACGGCTGGGTGCAGCACGACACCGGCGAATCCGTGTGGGAACTGGGCGTGGCTGATGGCGGCTCATGGACGGCGGAGGTTTCCGTCCGCTTGGCCAACGACGAGGGCAACGGCCTTGTGATTTGGGGCGCCAACGGCGCGGAACGCAACATCCTGCAGGTCAACACCGGCAACACGCAGACTTTGACCGGCACAGTGCTGGACGAGAACGACAACACCGACGGGTTCCACACCTTCCGCTTGGCCTTCGAGGCACAGGACGGATTGTACTACGTCTGGCGTGACAGTGTGCTGTTGACGCCGGACGGCTTGGCCAAGCAGGCCGCAACGGGAGCCAGCCGGTTCATCGTGGGCGACTGCTGCTCCGGCATCCCGATGTCGACGGTGGACTTGGCGTACATCAGTTACGACACCACGGGCGCCTTCTCGCCGATGCCTCCGAAGATTACACCACTTGATTCGGCAGCGTTCGAATTGGTGGCGGGGCCAAGCGACATCCACGACGGTGACTCCCTGGTCAACGGCTGGGTCAATGCCGGGGGAGATGTAAACTTCGAGTTGAACGACGCGCATCTTTCGCTGATTTCAGCAGCCAACAACGGCTGGCTGCAGCACGACAACGACGAGTCGGTCTGGGAGAAGGGTGTGGCTGACGGCGGATCGTGGACGGCGGAAATATCCATTCGCTTGGCCAACGACGAAGGGAACGGCCTCGTGATTTGGGGAGCCAACGGCGCGGAGCGCAACATCCTACAGGTCAACACGCACAACACGCAGACATTGACCGGCACGGTGTTGGATGAGAACGACAACACCGACGCCTTCCATACCTTCCGCTTGGCCTTCGAGGGACAGGACGGATTGTATTACGTCTGGCGCGACGACGTCTTGCTGACGCCGGACGGGATCGCGAAGCAGGCCGGCACGGGAGCCAACCGATTCATCGTGGGTGACTGCTGCAGCGGCATCCCGATGTCCACCATAGACTTGGCCTACATCCGCTACGACACAACAGGCGCTTTCTCGCCACCGCCGCCGAAGATCACCACGCTTGGCTCCGATGGGTTCGAGCTGGTGGCCGGGCCAAGCGACATTTATGACGGAGAAAACCTGATCAACGGCTGGGTCAACGCCGGTGGCGACACCAACTTCGAGTTGGGTGACGGGTTTGTATCAATGATCTCTGCGGCCAACAACGGCTGGTTGCAGCACGACAACGACGAGTCCGTTTGGGAGCTGGGCGTGGCCGACGGCGGCTCATGGACCGCGGAAATATCCATCCGCCTGGCCAACGACGAAGGGAACGGCCTCGTAATCTGGGGAGCCAACGGCGCGGAGCGCAACATTCTGCAGGTCAATACGCACAACACGCAGACGCTGACTGGCACAGTGCTGGACGAGAACGACAACACCGACGCGTTCCACACCTTCCGCCTGGCATTTGAGGCGAAGGACGGGCTGTACTATGTGTGGCGCGACGGCGTGCTGCTAACACCGGACGGGATTGCCAAGCAGGCCGGCACGGGAGCCAACCGGTTCATCGTCGGCGACTGCTGCAGCGGCATCCCGATGACCACCATCGATCTTGAGTACATTCGCTACGATACGACCGGTGCGTTTTCGCCGGGCAATTCATCTTCGATATACGAAAGCAAGCGCTCGTGGTCGTAACCTTTATTCACGGCCGCCCCCC
>NYYJ01000022.1 GCA_002686755.1 Verrucomicrobiales bacterium | reverse complement strand
GGTGGCGGGCGCTTGGCCGGACAGCGCCACCGTNGCGCTGTCNGAAAAAAGGAANCCGTCGCGCTTGGCNAAGCCGGTGGCCANAGTCAGTTCCCGCGGGATGCGCGANAGCACAAACTCGCAGCGGCTGGCCGCGAACGACTTGAGCCGGTCGATCTCCGCCAGCGGCAGATAATCGCNGACGAGCCGGTCGATCACCGGGTCNAATTGATCGGNCGCNAACACCGTTTGGGCCAGGTTTTCCAAGTGAAACCAGTATCGGGCGGCTACCTCCGGGCGACGCATTAATTGGCCCAGCACCGGGTTGGCGGCGGCGCGCCACAGCGGGCTTTCCGCCCCGCCCTGTGTGCCAAGCACAGCGTCGAGGTCGTATGGGACCAGCACAAACCGCCGATCCACCGTCCCGGCGTACAGCGCGTAGTCGCCCTTGTCGCCGGTCGCGAGGCTGGTCTCCATGTTGCCGAGCAGATCGTGCACGGCGAGGTGCCGCATCCACGCGTCGACGTCCATCCGGTCGTCCGCTTGGCCAAGCGTGCGGAGAAAACCGATCAAGTCGGAGTAGTCGTTTTGCCAAGCGTTCGTCTGTTTAGCGTAAAAATATTTTTCCGCGTACGGCTCGGGGTCGTCGCCGAGAAATTTTAGATCCGCATGGCCGCCGCCCTTGTACAGGTTGCCGTCGTTGTCGTTGGGGTACTGCCAGCGGATGTACTCCGAGTTGAGCGGATCCAACTCGGCGATGTGGCCGAACGTATCCGCGCCGCCGAGCGGCTGGTTGTTCTCGAGCACGCGCACCGCCCGGGCGCGGGGCGCAGGCAGGCCGGCGAGCCGGAACAACGCGCTGCCGAGTTCCTGCACATGCGGGTGGACGGCGTTGAAGTTGACCGCGGTGCGGCCGCGCCACGACCGGTCGTTGGGGAAGTTGACGCGGCGGCTCTTGTGCGCCGCCGCGCGCGATGTCGTGCCGCGCAGCCGCACGCCGACGTTGTAATGCACGCGCGTCTTGCCGCTCTCGCGATTGATGAACGTGCCACTCATCTGCGCGTTGCTGCTGTTGTGCCACGGGCGGCGCCCGATCGCGGCCAATTCGTTTCGCTCGCGCCGTGTCAGGATAATGCGGTGCACGGGCCGCCCCGGCGTGACCACTTGGTCGTCCACCTGNTAAAGCAACCGGGGGCAGTCTGCCGGCGTGTTTGGCCAAGCGCGGGTCGCGCCTTGGCCATCGGTTGCGCTGACGTAAAACTCAACGACCTGGCCGTTGGCCTGCGGTGGAATCGTCGCCGAGAACTGCTCCGCGCCGGTTCGCGCCATCGACAGTTCCTGATAATCGGACTCGCCGTCGAGCCGGTACGCAAGCCGGGCGGTGACGCTGCCCGGCGACTCGTCGAGAAGCCGCGTGGTGACCGTNACCGGCTCGGCGGATCGTGGTACGGCGGGCGAGTGAATCACGTCGAGAACCATCGGCGGCAGGTTGGCGATTCGGCTGGAGTTGGCCCGGCCGGGAGTACCGCGCTTGGCCAAGCTGGCGCTCCAGTTTTGCCCGTGGTTATTGGACAAATGGGNCTGCATCAGCTCGAGCGACCGGTCGCCGCCGTCGTGTAGCGCCTGCCAGGCCCAGCCGTGATGGCCGCCGTGCAGCAGGCCGCGAACGCGTCGCGCCCAGTCGCCCTCGGTGGCGTAGCGCACCTTGTCCACAGTCGTGCCGGTGGCGTCGACGAGCCGGATGGTTTCNCCGTTGTTNGCGAGCCGACCAAGCCAGTTGCCGATGACGTTGTTGACGCCGGGGTGCAGCTCGGCGAACCGCGCCGTGTCGGCCGCGACNACCAGTCCGCTGTCGGGCGGCAGGGNGGTGTCGGCGAACGCAAACCGGACGCCGGAGNCAAGTTGCCAGCCGTNGAGCAAGACTGGCTCGGAGCCGAAATTCCAAAGCTCGATGAACTCCTCATCGACCGACTCGTTGGCAGGCCGGTAATGAATCTCGTTGATGAGCACCTGCGCTTGGGAGGAAATTGCGGCGGCAAAAAACAGGAGCCAAAGCCAGCGGCGTTGCAATGATGAGTTCGATATCGGCATGGTTATTTTTTGCGTCGCCGCGCCTTGCGCTTGGCCGCGAGCAGGCGGCTGGTGGTGGAGTCGTCCCCGGCAGCTCGGCTTGGCTCATCCGGCTTGGCCTCGGCGGTGGCGCTTGGCCTGGCAGGCGGCTCGGCGACTGGCCGTTCCGGCTCGAACAGGCCCGGCTCGGGGGCGCTTGGCTTGTCGCGCTGNAACGTCTGCCGCGCCTCGTCGCGCTTGGCCAGAAGCGAGGCGAGGGATTCGTCGCTGCTGGTTTTCTGTTCCCGGCGGCGCCAAAAGAAAAGCAACCGGCGGAGGGCGGCGGTGGCCTTGAACCATTCCTCCCAGTCGAGCTGGATGCGGCGCACGCCGACGTCGATCGGGAACAGGATGACGGCGAACTTGAGCAGCCATTCCCAGAGATCGACCGGTTGAAAGGTCTTGTGGCGGTCTCGCTCGAACGGGTTGTCGGCGTCAAAGTCGCGGCTGAGCAGCTTGCCTCCGCCGATCTCGGCCAGGCGCTCGAGCCGGGCGAGGTTTGGCCGCGACTCGGNAAACTCCGGTGAGTGATCNAGGTTTGCGCCGATGACCTGCGAGGCGCGNAGTTCGCCGTTTTCCATCTCGCGAAGATGAACNAGGTAGGCGCCAGTTTCGCGCGTCTCGAACGCCGCCTCGTACCGGCCGGCAGCAGTCTGCTTGAGCGGGACGAGTTCGCGCCCGCCCTTCGGGCCGACGACGACCGCCTGCAGGTCGAGGAAGTTGCGGTAATTCCCNGCGGCGTCCATCGCCTCGACGCGGATGAGGCCGCTGCCCTGCTCGATCGCGACCTGCGCGTCGAGGCTGCCGGTCTCGACGCGNCGCAGGCTCCAGTTGGCCAGTTGCGACCAGAACGTCTNGTACCGCGCCCAGCCGATCCATTGGCTGCCCCACTTGGCCCGAGCGTCGGAGGTGAACGCCACCGCGCGGCCCAGCCCGTACTGCCAATGCGCCAGCAGTGGGTCNCCCTGCGCGGTGAGCAGCGGCGTCTCNGCGCGCGGTTTCTCGCTCGTGGCCACGTAACCGAGCAGCGGCGGATAGCCGCCCGGCNCNAANCCGGTCAGTGCCTCGCTGGCGGCGATTTGTTGCGGGGTGAACGGCTCCTCGTAAATGGCAGTCTTGAGGATGACGGCGGTTTCCTTCAGGAAAATCTGCGGCAACTGCGCCGGGTTGGTGATGTTGTAAAACCGGCCGTCGCCCTTCTCGGCGATCTCGATCATCGTGTCAGGCCCGGCGTGCCCGGCGATCAGCACGGTACTCACCGTGATTTTCTCGTCGCGCATGCTGGCCATCAACTCGTCGCTGGGCGCGCCGGGGTCGCCGTCGCTGAACAGGATCATGTGCTTTAGGCTGGCAGTCGATTCCTTGAGCCCCTGGTAACCCATCGTCATCACGTTCTGAAACGAAGGCAGGTCGCCCTGGTTCATGCCCATGAGTTGCCGCCCCAGCGCCTGCTTGTCGCCGACCTTCGTCAGCGGAAACAGCCAACGGTCCTGCCCGTCCCACAGCACCACGCCGAGCTCGTCGTTCGGCCCCATCGCGTCGAGCACGCCGACGGCGCATTGGCGGGCGACCTGGTTGCCGTTGTTGAATTCCATACCGTGCATAACAAGCACGAGTGCGCCGGGTGGCAGCACTTTTTTGCTGCTCAACTCCATGCTCACCGGCAGTGCCCGCTCGAGCGGCGTGTTGCGGTAGCCACCCGCCGCGAACGCCTGATCGCCGCCGATGCAGACCAGCCCCACGCCGAAGTCCCGCACCGCGCTCTCGAGCCGCAACATCGCGTCACGGCCAAGGTCGCCGGCGTTGACGTTGCATAGAAAGACCGAGTCGAACGCCTGCAACCCGGCCAGCGAGCCGGGCAGCGCGTCGAGTCCGCCCAGCGCCACCTCCAGCCCGGCCCCGCGCAGGGCTTCGGCCAACGGCGCGTCGCGGCCGGGGTCGGACGAGACGATCAGCACGCGCGGTTCGCCGCGCACATGGGCAAACCCGGAGGCGCGGTTGTTCTGCGGGATGCGGTCGCCCCCGGCCTCGACCTGCACCTCGTACGAGTAAAAGCCCGCTTGGCCAAGCGACTGCGGGAAACGGAACAGGTTCTTCCCCTTGGCCAGGCGCACCGCCTGCTCGCCGAGCAACTGGTCGTTGCGGAACAGCCGCACCGTGGCCGGCTGCTCGCGGTCGGATAGCGCGAAGATCCGGGCGTCGAACGGCTGGCCCTTCTTCACCGAGCCGGGCACGGCCAGGCGCTGCACCGAGACATCGCCGCCACCCTGCGTCCCCAGCGGCACGACATCGACCGATACCGCCAGCGGCTTGGCCGCCATCACTGCCTGCACGGCGTCGCCAATGTTCTCGTTGCCGTCCGAGAAAAGCACGAGCCGCTTTTGGCCGGTCTCCGGGAACGCCGCCGTGCCAAGCCGGATCGCCCCCGCGATGTCGGTGCGGTCCGCGCCGACAACCGTCTGGATCGTGTTCGTTTGCAGCCCCACCGGCGTGAGGGTCGTCTCGATCCCGGCGTCTGCGCCGAACACCATCAGCCCGGCCATATCGTCCTGTTGTTTCTCGGCCGTCGTCAGTAAAGCGTGCGCGGCCTGCTGCTCCCGCGACGGGACACTCTGCGAACGGTCCATCAGGAAGTAGACATTCATCCCCTCCTGCGGCCTGTTCCACTGTAGGCCGGCGAGAGCCAGCACCACGGCGGACACGACCAGCGTGCGCAGTCCGTACGCGAGCCAGCGGCGCCACGCCTGAATTTGCACATCGGTCTTCCACGCCAGCCAAGTCACCCACCCCAGCGCCACCGGCAACGCCAGCAGCCAAACGGGATGAGTGAATTGAAAGTTCATTTAACGGGAGAGTTTGAAGTTTCAAGTTTGAAGCTGTCTGAAAACTTGAAACTTGAAACTTGAAACTCCGCTGCCGGCTCGCGGCGGATCAGTTTTTGCACGCGATGATTCTGTGAGTCGGCGACGTACAGGTTGCCGCGCGAGTCGAGCGCGAGGCTCCACGGATTGTTGAACCGGCCCGGGGCGCTCCCGGCGCTGCCAATGATTTCCAGCACCCGGTCGTCCGCGTCGAGCACCGTCACGCGGCTGTTACCGAACTCGCAGACGTACTGCCGCCCCTGCTCGTCCACCCGCACGTCGTACGGGTAGCTGAACTCCCCGCGCGCCGTGCCGGGGCCGCCGTGTTCGCGCAGGAACATCCCGTCGCCGTCGAACACCTGCACGCGGTGGTTGCACGAGTCGGCGACGTACAGGTTGCCGGTGGCGTCAAGCGAGAGCCCCTCGGCGCGATTGAACTTGCTTGGCCCGTGGCCTGCGCCGCGGATCTCGACCCGCACCGACTCGCGGGTCAGGCCGAACTTTTGTAGTCGCTCGACGATCTGAAACTCGCTCACGAACGCCGAGCCATCTGGCGTGATCGCGACCGCACGCGGGAACGACAACTCGCCCCGTTCCCGTCCGTGCCGGCCCCACTGCGACACCAAGCGGCCCTCCGGCGTGAAGTGATTGATCCGCGAATAGTGTGGCTCGACGACGACAATGTTCCCCTCGTGATCGAGGGCCATGCCCTTGGGCCGGCCGCGCTCGATCTCCGGCATCTGCCATTGCAGCAGGTAATTGCCTTCGGGATCGAATTTCTGCACGCGGCCGGTCATGTCGCAGACGTAAACATTGTCGGCGCGATCGACCGCCACCGAGCGGGGCTTGACGAATCGGCCCGGCGCATTGCCCCGGCCGCCGATCACGCGCACCTCGGAGAAAATAGCGCTCTCAAATCCACCGTCGCTTGACCCAGTATCGCAGCCGGTCAACAAAATCAGCCCAACGCAAAATCCCGCCTGGCCAAGCGCTTGGCCAAGCCGCGACCCCGTTGCACAACCTGCGTTCACCTTCGCCAAGCGTTGCGTAATCTTCCAATTTTGCAAGTTCCGTTCAACATGGGAAAGGGCAACACGGAGGTGATTCGCCGTTATTAAATAACCAAAAAATTGAACTTGTGGTGTTTGGCGGTCAAATCTAGGCTGTCCCCCATGAACCGATTGAAGTCCAACGTTTTCACCTTTCTCCCGGCTGCCTTGGGGTTCCTTGCCTTTCAGGCGGACGCGGCCTTTGCTCTTCGGATTGACCTGGAGCGGCCGGGGCCGAAAGAGTTTGTCCGGGACTTTGCGGGGATGATTTCCAGTGCCGATGCGGCAGAGATTAAAAAAATATCCGGGGAGGTTCTCAGGGATAAGGCAACGCCGATTCTGGTTGTAACGATCGATTCGATGGCCGCTCATGGCGGGAATGATCTCCGAATAGAGACCTTTGCCCGACTCCTGTTTGATCAATGGGGCATCGGGCACAAGACCTTGGGAAACGCCGAATGGAATACCGGCATTCTCCTGCTGGTCTCAGAGGGGGATCGAAAAGCGCGCATCGAGCTTGGAGCCGGCTGGGGGAGGGGAAAGGATAATGTGTGCAGCGGGATCATGTCCGATCAGATCATCCCGAACTTCAAGGGAGGAAGATTTTCGGAGGGGATCGTCGCCGGGGTGAGATCGCTTGATGCAATGGCCCGGGGCAAGTCCCTGCCAAGCCCCCCGAAACCGAGCTGGTTTTTTCCGGTTGTCTTGGGATCCATCGGGCTGGCCGTGTTCACGGCTGTCTCGCTTTGGCGCAATGGCGCAGGCGGTTGGGCGTGGGCGTTATGGGCCGCCGTGTTCGCGTTAATCGGGTTTATCCTCCTCACAATGGCCCGAAGTGGCGGCAGCGGTGGCGGCAGCGGCGGCTTCAGCGGAGGATCCTTTGGAGGTGGCTTTTCAGGAGGTGGAGGGGCCACCGGTTCATGGTAATCACTTAAAAAAGTTAGCAATGAAACTCGCCAGTCAAATTTTCAATGACGAGGAACGCAAGCGCGTTGACGATGCTGTTGCCCAAGCGGAAAAAAGGACCTCAGCAGAAATTGTACCTGTCGTGTCCACCTCATCCGGCAGGTATGACCGGGCAGAAGATATCGTGGGGTTGTTTGTTGGGCTTATTGTTGTTGCAGTCATCTGGTGGCAGTTTCCCTCCCCGTCTGTGCAGGACACCGGCGCTTGGGATGGCACGCCCAGGGCGATGGGAATTCTCCTGTTATTTGTTTCCATGATCGCCGGGTTCATTGTGGGGGCGTCCATCGCTTCAAGAATATCCTGGCTTCGTCGGCTCTTCACTCCGCGAAGGCAAATGAAGGAGGAAGTCGAAACCAGGGCATGTCAGGTCTATTTTGACTCCTCCGTTCATCACACTTCCGGCGGCACGGGTGTTTTAATCTACATCTCGTTGTATGAACGGTTGGCGGTGGTCTTGGGTGACAAAACCGTGGTTAAAAAACTGGGGCAGGAGGGGATTGACGAACTTTGCGTAACCCTTACCCGGTCAATCAACCAGGATATGATCCAAGGCTTAATTGATACGATACAGTCAACGGGTGATAAGCTTGAAGCGCTTCTCCCAAGGTCAAATAATGATGTCAACGAGCTTTCCAATTCGCTTGTCACTATTGACTGAGAGTCAAGATGTGCTCCTGCAGGACAACACACCGCAGAATGCCTGAAGGGTAACAAACGGCGCTTGGCCAAGCGCTTGGCTTGAGACCATGATCCAAGAGAAACCAAATAACTTGACCGGCATTCTGCCTTCCGCCCACCTGCCTTTTCTCGTGAATTCCATTACCCATCACTGTCTGGCTACTTTTTTTGCGGTCACACTATCGACCGCTCCGACAGTCCGTGCCGAGGATGCGAAGGTCAGCCATCATTACGCCGACAATGACGGGGTGAAGATTCATTACGTCACCGCTGGCGAAGCTGGGCCGTTGGTTGTGATGATTCACGGCTTTCCGGATTTTTGGTATTCATGGAACGATCAAATCAAGGCGCTGCAATCGACGCACCGCGTGGCGGCGATCGACCAACGCGGCTACAATCGCAGCGACAAGCCAAAGGGACTGGAAAATTATGCCATTCCGAAACTGGTCTCTGATGTCGCGGCAGTGATCCGCGATGTGGGCGAAACGAAGGCGGTGATCGTCGGCCACGACTGGGGCGGGATGGTAGCGTGGACGTTTGCCATGACAAAACCGGAGATGACCGACCGCTTGGCCGTGCTGAACTTGCCGCATCCAAAAGGGCTGAACCGCGAGCTGGCCAACAACCCGGCCCAGCAGCGCAACAGCCAGTACGCGCGCGCGTTTCAACTGCCGGGCGCGCACAAGCTGCTGAGCGCCGAGCGCTTGGCCGGCTGGGTGAAGGGCGAGGCCAAGCGGGCGAAATACATCGAGGCGATGAAGCGTTCCGACTTCGAGGCGATGCTCAATTATTACAAACGCAATTACCCCAAGCCGCCGTACGAGGAGGATGCCTCCGAGCCGATCCGATTGAAAATGCCGGTGCTGCTAATCCACGGGTTGGACGACCAAGCGCTGCTGCACGGCGCGCTGAATCGCACATGGGAGTGGCTCGACACCGACCTGACGCTGGTGACGATTCCGGGCGCGGGCCATTTCGTGCACCACGACGAGCCGGCGCTCGTCAGCCGCACACTGAAAATGTGGCTGCTGCGCGACCGCTGATCATGGCTCGCGAATCTCAATGCGGTAG
>NYYJ01000021.1 GCA_002686755.1 Verrucomicrobiales bacterium | reverse complement strand
GCGGGCCGCGGGGAGGAGACTTGCCCTAAATCCACGTGGATTCGGTGGACCAATTCCCAACATCTTGTGTCGTGGCGCGGGATTGGGCGGCGGATTTATGACATATTGACGATTATCGGAAATCCGGCACACGCCTTGGCCTTGCTACAGAGGATCGAAGGGCAATGAGCGACTACTCTGGGGCGTGAGGTGAGTCCTTGCGCTGACCCGCAGTCATTGCGCGTTCGTTTCCCCTGCCTTTGGTTGATCCTGAACCGTGGTTTCGGTGCCTAGCGTGCGCTCCAGATTCGCCAACTGTCGGCGCATGAGGCTGATGGCGTCGTTCAGCTCCCGGGCGCTGGTGGAATGCAGCGGCAGCGGGAGCCGTTCCTCGGGGGGATCCCGTCTAGTTGCGACGGCGAGCAATCCGAACGCAATCGCTGTGCCTATGAATAACAGACCGGCGGTCGTGTCTTCCCCCTCGAGCATTGAATAGCCCGTTAATGCCAGGCCAGCGACTCCGGTCAAAGCGAGCATGATGGACGCGTTCAGCTTCATCGGTCGGCCTCCCATGGTGGATATAGCGACGTGTGGTACCTGAGACTTCCTATAGGTCGGCACGGGGAGGGGCGGGACCTCACTAGGCCACGTCGACGATGGCAACAGTCCCCCGTGTCCCATCGACTTGGATGCGGCGACCTGTGGCAACAAGGTCGGTCGCGTTTCGGACGTTGACCACGGCCGGGATGCCGAACTCTCGCGCAACGATGGCTCCATGCGACAGCACGCCGCCCTGTTCCATCACGAGCGCGCTGGCGTTTACGAACAGCGGTGTCCAGCAAGGGTCCGTGGAAGGGCACACAAGGACGTACCCGCCCGTCGCTGGGACGCGATCCAGCTCCAACGTTCGCATGACGAGTGCGTCTCCATCCGCAACTCCATCGCAGACAGGGATACCTTCCAGGCGCTCTGAATCTTCCGGGAGTGGCGGGTCGCCGATCTCGTCCAAACGGTCACTGAGGATCACGTCGGGTAGGCCGATGCGCAGCAGCTGCGTCCTACGGCGGCGGCGAGAGGAAATGGTCGCGCTCAGGTCCGCGTGCCGCAGCAGATCCGGTAGTTCCTCGACCCGCAGATAGAAGATGTCGGAGCGGTCGTCGAGATGGCGTTCACCGAGGACCAGTAGCCCTCTGCGGATGAGGCGGTACCCCATCATCAGGTGGTGTTTCACCGACTCGCGGAACGGCACGTACCGGCGGCTGAACTCGAGTTCGCGAGCGACCGCAGGCCACTTGCCTGCTAGACGCTGGCGGAGTTCGTTCTCGCGTGCCTCACGTTCGACTGCCCTGTCCTCAAGCCGCTTGGAGGGATCGCGCCCGTCGCGTACCAACTCCGCGAAGCGTTCGATGGAGCCGGGCTCCTCGTCCCAGCGCGGCTGCGCCAACTCAAACTCCTGAGGGGCCCGATGTCCGAAGCGTTCGAGGAACGCGTCGGTGGTCATTGCGCCGCGCGCGAGTCGCCATAGGTCGAGGTTCATCGAGACGGTCAGATCCTCCTCCGGCGCAGCCGTGAGCTCCTGCGCGTACCGCACGGCATCGTCCTCGCCTACGACTCTCCTGAGCGCAGCTGTCAGCTTTGTCAGCGCGAAACGCGCCAGTATGGTCGCCTTGAAGCCGTCTCTAGCGAAGTGGAAGAGCGTGTGATCCCGCCACTCACTGATCTTGGCAAGCAACTCCGCGTCTACAAGCTCCGCTACCTTGATCTGCTCTTCGGCCCGGACATACCCACCGAAATCGGGGAGGATCTGCTCGTTCATGGTTCTGTCGTAGGACCGTAGGCTCTTGCTGAGGCGGAGTTCTGCCTGAACCATGCGCAGGGCGTAGTACGGGAGCTTCGGCCAGAACCGCCACGGGGCGTAGCGGATGTTGACCTTGGGTTCGGGATACTGGGCCTTTTGGGGGTCCGCGTTGATCTCCTCGTAGTCGTGTCCGAAGGGGAAATCCGCGAAGTACATACGCGGCTCGCGCGTGAGGTTGTAGTATGCGCGCCCGCAGATAATGTCGATTGGTGGCGCGTCCATCACGTCCGCTCCGGGGATGAATCCCAGGTCGCGATACGCCATCCCCAGCCCCCCACTTCCCGATAGCGCGGGGCCGACGATCGACCAGGTCATGGGCATTGGAGCCGGTAGCGCCTCGGAGAGGTTGTATCGCGACCAAATCGTCCCGTCTGGCGCTGCGAGGTCCCGGAGCCGCTCTCTCTCTTGTTCGCATAGCTCCTGAGCGTCCCGGTCTCCCGCTNCCGCCGTGATAGGTCGAGACTGCAGTATCGCGATCTCGCCTTCGCCGATGGCCCATTCGATATCGCACGCGTGCTCGAAGACGCCTTCGATGCGCATGCCGAGACGCGCGAGGGCGCCCGCCTCTTCGGGCGTTAGGCATGGCTCTCCGCCTGGTGATGCCATCTCCTGGTCGATGATGCTGAGCGACGCGCGGTGTAGGGTGAACCTGTCGGGATCTACATCGCCCGACACTACCCGGTCGCCCAAGCCGTGGGCGGCTTCGAGAACCATCAGAGAGTCGTCCCAGGGGCTACGCGTGAACAGCACCCCTGCCTTCTCGGCAGGCGCCATGCGCTGGACCACCACCGCCATGGCCCGGGGCTGTCCGGCGTCGCCGGCGTGCTGTCGGTATGCTTCCGCGCGGTCGCCTACGATGGACGCCCAGCAGCCATGGACGGCCGTGATAAGGGCTTCGGAGCCCTCGACGTTCAGGAACGTGTCCTGCTGTCCGGCGAAGCTCGCGTCGGCCGTATCTTCATCGGTGGCTGATGACCGGACAGCGACGGCGCCTCCGCCGAGACGGTCATGCGCGGAGGCGATGTCCCCCTTAAGGTCGTCCGAGATGTCCAGGGAGGCCGTATAGGCGGTTGCGAGGATGCAGAATCCGGGTGGCACGGGCAGCTCCGCCTTACGCATCCGCGCAAGACTCCGCGCCTTGCCTCCGGCGAGTGGCGCCGTGGCGTCGTCTAAGTCGTCTAAGCTGAGGACATGCACAGGGGTCATGTTGTCCCGGGGTCGCCAATGACGAATATGCCGGCCTCCGACGCGCCGACGAACAACTGTCCGGCGCGTATCGCCGGAGACGCCAGCACCCGCAGCCGGGGATATCCCGCGTCCGTCAGGTACACGCGCCATCGGGGCTCACCCGTCGAGCGGTCAATCGCAGCGACCTCTCCATCTTCCGATGCGGTGTACACGAGATCCTGCGCAACCGCTGGGGACGCCAACACCGGCGCCCCGGCATCGTAGCGCCATCGAAAGGTCCCGTCCGTCGAGTTCACGGCATACAGATGCCAGTCGCGGGAGCCGAAGTAGACGTCGTTTCCTACAACCGCGGGAGCGGTCAGGACAGCGTCGTTCGTCTCGTAGATCCATGCTTGCTCGCGCGTGGCGAGGTCCACGCAGAGCAAGGCGCCGTAGGGCTCCGGATCGCTCCTGGCGAAGTCGCCGTTTCCTAGACCGAAATACGCCCTGCCGCCCTGGACCGACGGCGATCCCCACACGCCGTACTGGGTGGGCAGGCTCCACAGCACGTCGCCTGTTTCCAGGTCGAGGACGTAGACGCCCATTTCGCCGTATCCGGTCCCGACAAGCACGGTGTCTGCGACGACCGAAGGCGACAGGTCTACATGGAGGCCTTCGGCGTGCCATATCTGGGCGCCCGAGCCGGCGTCGAGGCAGTATACGCCGTCGTCTCCCGCTCCGAATATGACCCAGCCGTTGACGACGGTCGGAGTGGATTCCACGTGACTGCGCGTTTGGAAGTCCCAGACGAAGTCGCCGGTGTCCGCGTCGAGGCAGTAAAGGCGGGCGTCCGTGTGGTGATGGAGCCCCTCGCCGATGTACACGCGTCCACCTGCGAGCACGGGCGACGAGAAGCCCTTATAGGCCGTCTTGAAGCTCCAAAGCGGGGCGCCGTCCGTCGCGTCGATGCAGTGGATCAGGCCAAAGGCCCGGAAGGTGGAGCCGCCGCTCGAGCTCACGTAGAGTCGGTCCCCGACGACGGAGGGCGAGGAGTAGAGCTCCGCCTGGCGAAGCACCTGCTCGCCCAATTCCGCGGTCGCGGACGCGACGATCGGGCCCGCCGCGTCGTATGGATTCCCCGACCGCGCCAAGTCACCACGAAACGTCGGCCACGAATCCGCCAAGACCGAAGGCGCGGCCTGGCCGGGATGCAGCCGTCCGGCGCCCCCGGGGACAGCGCGTCCGTCCAGGAGGAACACGGCCGACGTGATCGCTGCCCCGACGAACAGCGCGCCGACCACGCTGCCCGTCTTGTGCTTGGACACGAACCCGCGCCACGCGGCCAGTCTCGTCCTCCACCCGCGCACACTGAACAGCGCCCCGAGGCCCACGGCAGCGGCGACCAGCAACTGGGGCAACAGCGCGATGAGGCTTTGCAGCGGCCCCATCAACTCCGGGATGACAGCATACGTCGTCTGGACGCCAACGAAGAGGAGCAACGCGGCGATCAGACATGCCATCATGCGGTGGCGGATCAACTGCCGCCCGTGCGGCGCATCGCCCAGTGCACGCCGTAGTGGATCAGGTTTTCCATCAGGGGACGGTTCGCCTCCACGGACTGTGGTTGGTCGTTCCTGAGCGCGGCGATGAGGTAAAGACCGTCTCCATGCCGCAGCTCGGCCAAGACGACGTTCTGTCCGTCCTCGGTCCGAAGCGCTACGGAGTACTTGTCGCTTGGGTTCTTCCATGCGTCATCGATGATGAGGCGGCCGACATCAACACGTCGTGGCTCGGCTAGCAGGTTCTCCAAGGTGCCCGCGCTGCGCACAGGCATTGGGTTGATCTCGGACCCCTCGATCTGCCCGGGCGTCCACCCTGTGCGCATCGGCTGGTCTACATCGTAGTCTTGACCCGACACGATCACGACGCCGCCTCCCTGAACGAAGGCCTGGATGCGGTTTTCGGTGGACGGGTTTAGGTGGTGACCATTGCGGTCTATCTCGCGGAACCCGAGCCACAGGATATCCGCGTCGTCCAGGCCGGGCAGCCCGGTGTCGCTCGTCTCCGTCACGGACAGCCGCCACTGACCGACCTTGCCCATGCTTCGCAGAGCGTCGACTTCGTGGGCTGACCCGCTGCCGCCGAGGGCGAGCACCTTTGTCGGCTTGGGGGCGTGGGTCATTGCCCAGCGCACTCCGTGGTGCAGCAGGTTCTCCATCAGAGGTCGGTTCGCCTCGACCGACTGCTGTCCGTCGTTTCTCAGGGCGGCGAGCAGGTAGAGGCCGTCTCCGTGCGGCAGTTGCGCGAGCACGACATTCTTGCCGTCCTCGGTCTGAAGGCCAACCGCGTACTTTGCGCTCGCATTTGCCCACGCGTCGTCGATGGCAATCTGTCGCGGATCAACCTGCCGAGGCGACCGAAGTAGCTCCGCCAGACCCCCAGAGGCGGTGACAGGCATCGCGTTGATCTCGGAGCCTTCGATGGCCTCTGGCGTCCATCCCGTCCGCATCGGCTGGTCGACGTCATAATCCTGTCCCGAAACGATGACAACGCCGCCTCGCTCCACGAACGCCTGGATGCGGTTCTCGGTGGCTCGCCGCAGGTGATGGCCGTTGCGATCGATCTCGCGGAAGCCCAGCCAGAGGACGTCCGCGTCCTCGAGCAGGGGCAAGTTCGCATCACTTGTCTGCCGCAGCGACAGCTTCCACTCCCCGACATCGGCGACCTTCCGCAACGCGCCGACTTCGTGCGTTGACCCGGTTCCTACGAGCGCCAGCACTCTGGCCCCGTCGGTCGCGCCGAAGCCTTCGACTCCCGACGCCTCCGCCATGACGATATCCTGAAGCTGCGCGACGCTTCCCTGATACGTCCGAGGCATGTGGATCTCGATGTGTGTGTAGTTCCACCACACCTTGCTGAGATCCGGCTTCGCCTGACCGAATGCCTGGAACCACGTGTTGTTCGTATACACCAGGCACGCGAGGCTGCCACCCTTGTTCTCGTAGAACACGATGGCGGGTTCCTTCTCACGCGTCTTGTCGAGCAGCATCGCCGGGCTTGTCTTCCCCTTCACGACTTGCCCGACCGCGGCGTTCACCTTGATCCGTTGGAACTCCGGCCGACCCTTTATGTACCGATCTACGGCGAGGATAACCCTCTGCTTGCCCCGGTCGACCGACTCAACGCTGCCGAAGAGGATGTGCGTGGACTCTTCGATGACCTCTTCGATGGAGTATTGGCGACTTATGAAGGCGAAGGCGTCGCTGACGGCGATTGCCGTAAGAAGGACTACCCAAGCGAGTCTCTTCATCCCGGTCCTTTCTCCGTAGGGTCAGTAGCGGATCGTGAATGTCTCGTATTGCTCGGAGGACGGGAGATCCTCGGTCTCCATGCTTCGGACCTCCGCCGCTGACGGGCCGGCTTCGAGTCTACGCATCATTTCAGCGAGCACAGCGTGTCTTCCCTCAGCCAGGGCTTCGACGCGACCGTCCGTCAGATTGTGGACGTACCCGGTCACCCCGAGCATCTCCGCCTGCTCTTGCGTGAAGGCGCGGAATCCGACCCCCTGCACCTGGCCGGTAAGCAAGACGCGGCGGGTGACGGGTCGCGAGGCGTCGAAGATGAGCGTCAGCGGCGCGCCCGGCTCCGGGAGCGTCCGCTCGTTCGCTCGGTAGCTGGTCTCGTCCATGGCGGCTACCAGTGGATTCTGCAAAAGAACCGAGAGGTCCGACTGGTGCGTCGAGATGACGTTTCCGGTCATCTCCGCCTGGAGGACCTGTTCCTCGGTTTCCGGGTCTTCCATCATACGCGAGCCGGTGAATATCCAGTCGGTACGCGCCATTGGGCGCGCCGCGTTCGTGTTGTATATCAGATCCTCGGCGCGCATCCGGACCGGCGTTCCTGTCGCGGTGGCCCACTCGACCATGAGTGTGAGCATTGGGCCTTGCGGCGCGACCGGGTTGTCTTCCGCGTCGTACGTCGCGGGCGATCCCGGGGTCAGTCCGACCTGTAGCAGGCCATCGTAGATCTCACGTGGCGAGGCGTCCAGAACGAGGATGCTCTCGTACGACTTCCCGCCCTGCGAGCAGGCCAGGTACTCGATGGCTCCCTCGAGGACGGCGTGCGCGCCTAGTTCCGTCGAGATCGTAGCGCCGACGCGTACCGCGCGTTCCTCCGCTGACACTTCCACCGAAGACATCGCGCGGAGTGTTAGCAGCATCAGCGCCACGGCCGTCCCGGCACGCATCATGGGGAGATCTCCAATGGAACCGGAGAGAACGAGGAAGCCACCATATCGACGCGTCCATAGCAGGCAACACAGCTAGCCGTCTCCGCCGCCAAACGCGCGGAGACCAATTGCGGACGCATGCCGGAGCATACTACGCGGGTGGACCGTGAATTGTAAAACCTGCGGGAACAGTCTGGTAAAAGAGCGTTTCCCGGCGGAGGGACGACGGGCGGCACAGCATGGAGCCCGTGGCATCCTGAGCTGCTGCGTAGCATCAGATGCCGTCGTGCATGTCCAGTCGGTCCACTCGGTACCGAATTCATGCCCGCGCAACCCCTACGTAACATGCGGGATTGCATATCGTGGGATAGTTTGTAGTTGTGGTCTCGGGCCATATCGTAGTGGTCGCGCAACAGGAGGGGAGCGCTTGCGGATGAAGCGCCTGACGATCGCTCTGACGTGCGTCGCGCAGCTGTTCATCTTCGCGGACGGCGCGAGCGCGAGGCTGATGCTGAGAGGCAACGCCATCAAGGTACCGCTGGCGGCGGGGCGAAACCTGCTCGCCGCTGCGGTCTTCAACGACGCGCCAGACAGCACGGACCTGACGTTGATCGTTCAGATCAAGCTGGACGGCAAGATCGTGCTCGACGAAGGCCACCCCTGTAGGGCGATCATTCCCGTCCGGGACATTCCCAATGATGACGACCCGACAGGCTGGACACAGCCAGAGTTCGACGACTCGGGTTGGCAGGCTGGGGCGTACGGCGTTGGCTACGCGGATGACGACGACAATACGCGCGTCGGCGACGGCGACCACGCGGCCGTGTACACGCGCGCCGTCTTCGAAGTTGTCGATCCCAGTCCGACAAGCATGCTGATCGTGGGCGCTGACTTCGACGACGCCTGCGTCATCTGGATCAACGGCGTCGAGGTCGCTCGCGAGTCGGGCACGGACATTCCTAAGGCCCCCGAATGGGACTCTTGGACGGATCGCGGTAGCGGCCACACACACGAAGCCAGCAAGACGAATCCGCCGCGGTACGAGGTCGTGGAACTGCCCGTCGACGTCATCCCCGCGCTGGATATCGCGCACGCCGTTCCGCCGCCGAAGGAGCGGCAGGCCCGGCCCGCTCCCGCGCGACGGAACAATGAAGCCCCGAGCGACGTCGAGTGGCTGCGAAGCGAGGTGGGCGACGGCGCTCTCGCGCACCACGCGGACGGCCGCATCTACCTGACCGAGCTATCCGCCGCGGAGACACTGCACGTCGGCAATGGCGACCAGCCGGAGTTCTCTCCCGACGGCACGAAGCTCGCTTGGATCGACGGGAGCACGGTTAAAGGGCGCACGCGCAAAGGGGACGGGACTGTGCATGTCATAGCTCGGGAAGTCGAGCGAAGCGGTGGCGTTCATTGGCTGTCCAACGTGGAGGTAGCGGTGATCCTGCGCAAGGGGTCATCGGGGCCGAAGTGGTTCCGCGTGTCATTGGACGGCAGCATGCGCGACGTACCTGAGCTGACTGCCCTCGGCACAGGCGGCAATGAGTGCGACGTGAAGCTGGGTGCCGACGGGGTATGGTCGTACGTAGCCAAGCGTGCGTGGGCGACCTCCGATGGCAGGCGCGGCAAGGTTGCGGGGACGTGCTCTGTCAGTCTGTCTCCCGCTGGCCGGTCGGTTACTTCTCTCCACGGCGACCACAAGAAGTTCTCAATCGAGGCGATACGCCCCGGCGGCATCGACCGAACTGGACGATGGCCGTACAGAGGCGGATTCGACAACCATCGCTGGGCGTCTAGCGATGCGCGATATATCGTCGTGGTCGACGAAGTCGACCAGGACTCGAAGGACGCCTGTTACCCTGTCGTTATGACGGCGGACGGAAGCCGGGGCGCCCGCGTGGCCACCAAGGGCTTCGCACGACACGGCGTGTATGGCGATTTCGTGGTTGGTGATGGTGTGGGCAAGGGCTGGCTTGATGGCGCCGCTAGTTTCGATCAGGAGGGCTGACGGCATCTCCGCCGCCGTAGTCCGAGTGTGGCATGTCACAGTCGCCGTTGCATTCCTCGCGCCGCTGCTCAGCGGCGCGCAGGATCCCGACAGTACGCAGAATGGGTTCTGGCCGCCGTCTACGGATGGGCTCGTATTCGTCTGGGAGAACGGAAACGCGTCCAACACGATACCTGCGGAGAGCTTCGTCGGTGAGCTGTGCCGGGTAATCCCAACAGGACAGGCGAAGCTCAACCGCTTCTGGGCGATGGACCTCGCCCACGGCTCCTTTCACGCTGAGCAGACGATGAGCGCCAACGTGCGGGACCGGTTAAGGGCGTCGCATCAGTTCACGCTCGCCGTCGTTGTCACGCCCTCTCACACTGACGGTACCCGTGCGACTCATGTCGTGTCCTACGGAGCAACGGACGCCGAGTGGGCCTTCGTGCTCGCGCAGAGGGGCGGCGCGCTGCTGGTGGGTCTTGACTCCTCGGCGCCGGAACAGGCCCGATTGCGAGACGTTGGGCGGCTCGAGGAGGGGATTGTGCGACATGTCGTTGTTACCGTCGCCGACGGCGCGCTGACAGCGTACATGGACGGCCGGAAGGTATCGTTCTACGATGACGTTCCAATGGACCTCTCCGTCTGGGAGGAACCCCAGCTATGGTTCGGAGCTGCGCCCGACGGGTCAGGCGACTGGAGTGGTCGCCTAGAAGGCATCGCCCTCTACAATAGGGCGCTCAGTCGCGACGAAGTCCAACGCCACTACCGAGCATACGCGGAGCGCCTGACAGGGCGCACACCCCTTCCTACGCTGGAGGCGGACGCGCTTCTGACGAGGAAGCGGGATATCCCCAAGGACACCGCGTATCCGAACACGCTGGTCGTCTTCGACTATCGTGTCGACGCTGTCCGCGAGGGGGCGTACAACCGACGGCAGGCGCTTGTGGCCCACTGGGGCAACCTGAACGGACGCCGCCAGATCGCCACCGAGGAGCTCCGCGTCGGTCACGCGTACCGCATCCGGATTGAGCCGTTCGACGCGCATCCTGAACTCGCCGCCCTTCAGATCGTCATGAATCTGGATGATCTGCATCTGCCTCTGTTCTACGCGATCTGCGACCCAGTGCGGATCAAGTAGGGCCGCACCTTGCGGCGGACATCACCCTCTGAATCAGCAGCGGGGTCTGCTCCTCTGCCAGAATGCTCTGATGGGTCGGCAGAGGGGACGGCCTTCTGATAAAGGCCGATATGGACACTTCGAAGCCGTGCCACTATGAGACCCGGTGTGGCCCAGGTCCATCACGAGGTTTCATCCAGGACACGTGACTGCGAACAGCGTATGCTGCCGGCGCCGCCGGCTGCACTATCTGGTCTTCATCGCCGCCCACGAGGACGCTAGTTTCCCCTTTGCCTCGACGGCCGTACCTGCCTCCTGGAACCGTGCGGAGAACCACTGGAGCGCAGCGATGAAGGCGGGTTCACGGATACAGTCGATGTGGTCGCCATCGGTGACAACGAACGTGTAGTCGAACCCCCGCTCGATCAACCACTGCTCGAAGAGTTCCGAGGTGCTGAACGGCACCGTGGGGTCGTTCTGGCCGTGCCAGAGCCAGAAATCCAGTGGGTATTTCGACTGATCGTAGTTCTCGGTCATCTGGTCCTTGTTGAACCAAGTGGCCCCCGCGCCGATCCCAACCCACCGGAACAGATCTGGGCGCTTGAAAACCAGCACCGGTCCGTCGCTTCCTCCCTTAGAGATCCCGAAATCTCCCCAGTGTTCCCGGGTTCGAGCGACGCGGTACCTAGACTGGATGAACGGCACGATTTCCCGGTAGAAGTACTTCCCCCAGACGTCCTCGAAGGCTGGAGTCACCGACCCGGGGATGGCTGGTCCGACCATGATCATCGGCGCGATCTTGCCCTCACTCAGCAAGTTGTCTGCGACATCTTGGATCGCAGCGGTCCTTTCGAACTGCAGTGCGTAGTCACCGAACATCGCACGGTTCTTTCTCGGTACGCTAGCTGCTGATCCGTGGTGCACCCACAGGAGAGGGTAGATGTCGTCCGACTCCTCGTAGCCTGGTGGTAGGTATACGGTGAGTTCGAACTCGCTGGGATACCCGACATCCTCGGTAAAGCTGCTCTGGATCATGTGGTATTCAACAGCGGCCCACGTCGGCTCCGCGAGATAGCTCAGAGCAGCCAGGATCAAGGTCACGATCGTCTTGCGCATGCGGCACGTCACTCCCGGGAGGCGATTGGGGGCATCGGTCGATCGAAGCCACTGTCTATAAGACGCTTGGGACCGTCTGTATCCGTCATGTGATGTCATCCGGACGTCCGTGGTGGTGTCTGTCTTCCTTGTGTGGTCCGCGCGCTGGCATCGCGGCGAAGCACGCCCGCCTTCCACAGGACCCCGCTTGTGTCTCTGTGTTTCCGGTCGCCGTGTGCGGTTGCTAGTGCCGGCCTGTACGCGACCGTGCATCTTCCAGAAGGGCTACCTAGATCGATGTTCAGCAGGAGGAGAGGTCGCGTCAATAGGTGTGTAAGTTCATCCGGCGGCGGCTTCCCAGTCGTTTTCGTTGCGTTGTCTGACGCCGTCGACGTAC
>NYYJ01000020.1 GCA_002686755.1 Verrucomicrobiales bacterium | reverse complement strand
CTACGAGTTCGGCGGCAACGACATCAACTTTGTCCCCGAGTACACCGCCAATGTCGCGGCGCACATTCAATTGCCATGGAACCTCTCCATGCTTTGGGAGGTGCATGGCATCGGCAACTACTGGCTCGACGAGGCCAACACCGCCGAGCAGGACTCCTTCGCGCTCGTCAATGGCCGGATCAGCTATAAGCGGGACAACTGGGAGCTGTTCGTCTACGCCCGGAACCTCGGCGACGAAGGCTACTCGAACAACGCGCTGGACCTGCGCTACACCGATTACTCCAACCCGGCCGCGCCCCGTCCCTCCGGGATGATTCTGCACATCCCCGGTTGGCCAAGGACATTCGGCGCCGGGCTGAGTGCTAGCTTTTAAGCGAAGAAAAGTTACTGAAACGAAAGGCCGGGGATTAGCCCCGGCTTTTTTGTTGCCGCTTGGCCAAGCGCTTGGGCAAAGGCTATTCGCGGCGAAGCAGAGTGTTCCGCTGTGCGAGCGATTCCACCGGTTCAGGGTGGTCGAGCGTGTAATGCAGTCCCCGGCTTTCGCGCCGGTCGAGCGCTGAGCGCACGATCAGCTTGGCCACGGTGGCGAGGTTGCGCAGCTCGAGCAGGTCGCTCGTCACGGTGAAATCCCAGTAATACGCCTGGATCTCCTCCTGCAGGTTTTGCACGCGGGCCAGGGCGCGCTTGAGGCGTTTGTCGGTACGGACCACGCCGACGTAGTCCCACATCAACCGCCGCAATTCGTCCCAGTTGTGCGCCACGACGACCATTTCATCGGGATCGGTGGCGCTGCCGGAATGCCATTTGGGCAGCTCGACGGCGGGAGGTTCGACCGGATGGGCGAGCATGTGTTCGGCGGTGCGGTGGGCGTAGACGAGCGCCTCGAGCAGCGAGTTGCTGGCGAGCCGGTTCGCTCCGTGCAGCCCGGTGCAGGCCACTTCGCCGATCGCATACAGCCCGGGGAGATCCGTCTCGCCGTATTCGCCGACCCGCACGCCGCCGCACTGGTAATGCGCCGCGGGCACGACCGGGATCGGTTCCTTGGTGATGTCGATGCCGTAGCCGAGGCAGGTCCGGTAGATGTTCGGGAATCGATCCATCACGAACCGCGCCGGCTTGTGGGTGATGTCGAGCAGTGCGTGGTCATCGCCGCTGCGTTTCATTTCGCGGTCGATCGCCCGTGCCACGACATCACGCGGCGCGAGCGACTTGAGCGGATGCACCTCCTCCATGAATCGCTCCCCGCTCAGGTTGAGCAATTCGCCGCCCTCGCCGCGCACCGCCTCGCTGATGAGGAACGACTTGGCCTCGGGATGGTACAGGCATGTCGGGTGGAACTGGATGAACTCCATGTTGGCGATCGTCGCCCCGGCGCGGTACGCCATCGCGACGCCGTCACCGGTGGCGATGTCGGGATTTGATGTGTACAGGTACACCTTACCGCAGCCGCCTGTAGCCAGCGCGACCCTCGGCGCAGAGAAGGTTCGAACTTGGCCAGTTTCGTTGTCCAGCACGTAGACTCCGGCGCAGCGGTTGGCCTGCGCCTGACCCAGTTTGGTCGTGGTGATGAGGTCGATGGCGAGGTGGTTCTCGAGCACCGTGATGTTCTCATGCGCGGCGATGGCGGCCAGCAGCGCCCGCTCAATCTCCCGGCCGGTGACGTCCTTGGCATGCAGGATGCGGCGCTTCGAGTGGCCACCCTCCCGGCCAAGGTCGAGTTCGCGTTGGCCGTGGATTTCCCGCTCGGAGAACTTCATGCCGAGTTGGATCAATTCCTCGATCCGGGCCGGGCCTTCCTCGACTATGCCGCGTACGACCGCCTCATTGCACAACCCGCCCCCGGCGGTCAGAGTGTCCTGCACATGGCTCTCGAACGAATCCTCCTCGCTCGTCACGGCGGCGATCCCACCTTGCGCGTAGTTGGTATTGGACTCGGCCCGGCTTTTCTTCGTGATAATTGCCACCGTGCCGGCGTGAGCGACCTTCAGCGCAAAGGTCAGTCCGGCGATGCCACTGCCCAGTACCAAAAAATCAAACTGTCTCGGGGAATCCGCCATCCGCTGCGGGAAAGTGTGACGGATTAAACAACCGAAAGCATCACTTTTTCATTCGGAAAATGAGTGAAATTGCCAATCGCCATTCCCTCTCCCCTGTGGGGGAGAGGNTCAGGGTGAGGGGGTGGCGTCATCCTGTTCATCCTGCCCATCCATGTTTTTTTACGAGGGGTTGTGAGAGAGAAATTGGCCAAGCGCGTTCGGGCAGCGTCATCGGCTTGCCAAAACCTGTGTTTGGTCACAGCCGGCCGTTGTCAATGAGGCGTGTCTTGCCGAAGAACACAGCCAGCGCGATATGCGTGCCACGGTCGATGCGCTTGGCCGGCTCGAGCGTCTTGGGGTCGAAAAACTCGATGTAGTCCAGCTTGGCCAGGCGTTGCTTGGCTACAAGCCGCGACAGCTTGCGGCGCAGCACGCCGGCGGGCAAGGGGGCGGGCGCGTGCTTCACGGCCAACCGGGCGGCGCGGATGACGTCGTAAAGCACCGTCGCCTGTTCGCGCTCGGCCGGGGAGAGGTAGGCGTTTCGCGAACTCAGGGCCAAGCCGTCCCGCTCCCGAACCGTTGGCGCGACGACAATGCGAATAGGGAAATTCAAGTCGGTCGTCATCTGCCGAATCACGGCGGCCTGCTGCCAATCCTTCGCGCCAAACACTGCGGCGTCCGGTTGCACCAGGTTGAACAGCTTGGCCACGACCGTGGTCACGCCCCGGAAATGCGTCGGCCGCGACGCCCCCTCCATCCGCTTGGCCAAGCGAGACTCGACGACGTAAGTGCTGTGCGCTCCGGGGTAAATCACCGCGTCGCTTGGCGCGAACAGGATGTCCACGCCGGCTTCACGGCAGAGCGCTGTGTCGCGCTTGAGATTACGGGGATAACTCGCGAAATCCTCAGTCGGCCCAAACTGGATTCTGTTGACGAATAGAGTGACAACCACCGTTCCCTTGGCCCCGGCGAGTTTGCGGGCGCGGCGGATCAGGCTCAGGTGTCCCGCGTGCAGATTGCCCATCGTCGGCACGAGCACGACCGGGTGGCCCGACGAACGGGCCGCCTTGGTTTCACGGCTGATGGCTGGGATGGCGCGGATGAATTTCAAGTTGCGAACGAATTAAAAACGGCTATCGAGACGATGACGGTTGTCATGCAACGGCCGTTCCTTTTATAATCCCCAGCCGTTGCTTGCAACGATATGGGTTGTTCTCGATACAGTTTGATTTTCGCTTCGCTGCTGGCTGTGACCGTTGGCCCGGCTCACNCGCAGACGGTCTCCGGCAAACCTGTGCCGCGCGTGCCGGACGCCGCCGGCTGGTTTGCCCTGTTCAACGGGAAGGACTTGAGCGGCTGGATGACCTTCGATCCGGGCGGCTGGAGCGTGGCGGGCGGCGGCGAGTTAGGCGGCCGCGGCCCGCGCAGTTACCTGTTCAGCCCCGGCACCTACCGCAATTTCATCCTGCAAACCGAGGCCCGGCTCAATGCCAAAGGCGACAGCGGCATCCTCCTGCGGGCCGTGCTCGAGACTGGCACGCCGAAGGGATACGAGGTGCAGTTGTGCCACACCGGCGACGACCCCCAAAAAACCGGCAGCCTGTACAACTTCGAGAAGGTGGCCAAGAGCGACGTCGTGGACGACCAATGGTCGAGGCAAACCATCGCCGTCATCGGCAACCGAATCCTGATTCAGGTGAACGGCAAGCTGCTCGTCGATTATCCCGACAAGGAAAGCACCTATACCGAGGGCCACATCGCATTCCAGCAACACGACCCGGCCAGCCAGGTCACTTTCAAGAACATCCGCATCAAGCCGTTGCCCGACGATATCGCAGCCGCATTAAAAGGCCTGGAAAAAATCTTCCCCTCGCTGGCAGAAACAAAAAAACCGGACTAAGCCAGTTGTTCGTTGGGTGGTTCTTCGATCGCGCGGGCGATGAGCCACAGGAGGTCGGAGAGGCGATTGAGGTAGACGACGGCCTGCGAGTCGGCCGACGATCCGGTTTTCAACACGCTCACCACGCTTCGCTCGGCGCGGCGGCAGACGGTCCGGGCGAAGTCCAGATGCGCCGACGGCACCGATCCGCCGGGCAGCGCCCAGCCCTTGAATTTCATCCCGGCGCGNTCCAGTTCTCCGATCCACTCGTCGATCTTGGCCGTGTCGGCGGCGGTCAGCTTGTCAAACTTGGCCTCGCCGTATTGGCTGGCGTCGTCCGGCAGGGTGGCGAGTTCACCCATCAGGGCGATCAACGACTGCTGGATGGTGGTCAGTTTCCCGTTGAATTCCGGTTGTTGGAGGTGCGCCTTGGCCAAGCCAAGGGCGGCGCTGAGTTCGTCGACGTCGCCGCAGGCGGCGATCCGGGGATCGTCCTTGCCGGTGCGGCGCGAAAACAACAGGCCAGTCTCGCCGTCGTCGCCTGTCTTGGTCGTGATGCTCATCGCTTGGCCAAGGCAGTCTCGCCGCTTGGCCAAGCGGGGTAAATGCGAAAGTTCATTTCCAGCCTTGCCAGCGGTAGCGTCGTGCCAACAGCATGAGCGGCGTGCACGCCCAAGGCGAACCGTTTGCGCCGACGCTCTCCGATGCCGATCTGCACCGGATCAGCGAGGGGGAGGAGTTGCGGCTCTATGAGAAACTGGGTGCGCAACTGCGCAAGGTCGATGGTGTTCACGGCACGGCGTTTGCCGTCTGGGCGCCGGGCGCCAAGCGCGTCAGCGTGATCGGCGACTTCAACGACTGGGATGGTCGGCGAAATGAGATGCGCCGCCTGGGCGATTCCGGCGTGTGGGAGTTGTTCGTGCCGGGAGTCGGGCAGGGGGCGCTTTACAAGTTTCAACTGCTGAATGCGCTTGGCCAAGTGGTGGACAAAACCGACCCGATGGGGCGTTTCTTCGAGAAACCGCCCAAGGGCGCGGCGATCGTCTGGGACACGAGCCACTTCCGGTGGAACGATCACGACTGGCTCGAGCAGCGGGCGGGGCGCAACGCGCTTGAGTTGCCGATGAGCATTTACGAGGTGCACCTCGGCTCGTGGCGCAAGCACAGCGATGCCGAGTCGTACTCGTACCTTGAGCTGGCCGGCGAATTGGTTGACTACCTCCGGGAGATGGGGTTCACGCACGTGGAATTCATGCCGGTGGCTGAGCATGCATACTACCCGTCGTGGGGCTATCAGGTGACCGGGTTTTACGCGCCGACGAGCCGGTACGGAACGCCGGACGAGTTTGCCGCGCTGGTCGATGCGCTGCACACTGCCGGCATCGGCGTGATCCTCGACTGGGTGCCGGCGCATTTCCCGCGGGACGATTTTGCGCTGGCGCAGTTCGACGGCACGCCGTTGTACGAGCACCCCGATCCCCGCCGCGGCGAGCATCCGGACTGGGGCACGAACATTTTCAACTACGGCCGAGCGGAAGTCCGTAACTTCCTGACAGCCAATGCGTTATACTGGTGCGATCGTTTTCACGTGGATGGCCTGCGGGTCGATGCCGTCGCGTCGATGCTTTACCTCGACTACTCGCGCAACAAAGGCGAATGGCTGCCGAACAAGCGCGGAGGCCGGGAACACCTAGAGGCGATCGCCTTCCTGCAACACGTTAACCATCACGTGCTGACCCGGCATCCCGGGGTCGTGACGATCGCCGAGGAATCGACCGACTGGCCCAAGGTTTCCCGGCCGACGGCCGACGGTGGATTGGGGTTTTCGTTCAAATGGAACATGGGCTGGATGCATGACAACCTTGGCTTCCTGCGGGAGAAACCAGCTGATCGGAGACGGCATTTTGACAAGGCTGTCTTCGCGATGCAGTACCATTATAACGAGAACTTTGTGCTGCCGCTCTCCCACGACGAGGTGGTGCACTTGAAATGCTCACTGCTTGGAAAGATGCCCGGCGACGAGCCGCAGCGCTTGGCCAACCTGCGACTTTTGCTTGGCTACCAATGGACGTTGCCCGGCAAACAGTTGCTCTTCATGGGCGGTGAGCTTGGCCAGGCGGACGAGTGGAATGAAGATCGACAACTCGACTGGCCGCCGGCGGACGAGGCATCGCCGGTTCGCCGGATGCAGTCGTGGGTGCGCGACCTGAACCGGCTGTACCGTGCCGTGCCGGCGTTGTGGGAGGCGGATTACGACGAGACCGGTTTTACGTGGGTGAACTGCGACGACCGGGCCGCCTCCGTGCTGTCGTTTCTGCGTCGCGACAAGTCCGGGTCGGTGACGCTGCTGGTGATTGTTAATTTCGGGCCGGTGTTGCAAAGCGGCTACCGGGTCGGGGTGCCATTGCCGGGCCGTTGGGTGGAAAGGCTAAACAGTGACGCCTCCCTTTACGGCGGAGCCAACATTGGGAATCGCGGCGGGTGCGACACGGAGAAGCGGGAGGCGAATGGGTTCGAGCAGTCGTTGCGCATCGAGTTGCCGCCCCTGGCCCTGCTGGTTTTTCGCCCGGCCAATTTGGCGTTGCAGTGATGCGGCGCTTGCGACACGGTTTGCGCCGTGACCCGATGGAAGGCAGCGTTGGCCGGCTTGGCCAAGGGCGGCTTGGGGCTGATTTTTCCCGAGGTTTGCCAGTTGTGCCAGGATGAACCAGCCCAGCCGGAGGACGGCTTTGTCGGCGACGGTTGCCGGGCAAGGCTGAAGCCGATCGAGCCGCCGTTCTGCAAGCGGTGCGGCCAGCCGTTCGCGGGGGAGTTCAGCGGGGAATTTGAGTGCACAAACTGCGTGGAGATGGGGCTGAAGTTTGAGTTTGCCCGGGCGGCGATGCAGGCCAACGTCGAGATGCTCGACGCGATCCGCCGTTTTAAGTACCAGCAGGCGCTTTGGCTCGAGCCGCTGTTTGACCGGTTGTTGAGGGAGAGGGCCGTCGGACAAATCCGCGCCTGGCGAGGCGATTGCCTTGTGCCGGTGCCGCTTCATCCGGTACGGTTCCGCGAGCGCGGCTTCAACCAGGCCGAGCAGTTGTGCCGCAACCTCGCCCGGGCGACCGGCTTGGAGGTTGAGACCCGGGCGGTGAAACGAACCCGAGTGACCCAGACCCAGACACGGCTAACCCGGAGTGAGCGGCTGGCCAACATGCGTGGTGCATTCAAGCCTCACACCCGAAGTTTGAACGGCAGGCGTGTTGTGCTTGTCGATGATGTCTTGACGACCGGAGCCACCACGAGCGACTGCGCGCGCGCCTGCAAAAAGGCGGGCGCAGCGGAGGTTGGCGTGTGGACGCTTGCGCGAGGGCAGGGTTCGCCGAGTTACTGAACGACATGTCCGATTTATCAGATTTTTCCAAGACCAGTCCGCAGCTTGAAACCGTCGACGTCGAGACCATCCCGACCGGAATCGAACCGGGAAGTGGTTCCTCAAAGATGAAGGGCGGCGATGGCCCGACCCGCAAAAAAAACATCCCCAAGGGGTTGTGGACGAAGTGCGGCAAGTGCGCGGAGCTGATTTACGACAAGGATCTTGAGGAGAATCTCAAGACATGCAAATCGTGTGGTTATCATTTTCCAATTGCGGCGAGGGCGAGACTGGCGTCGCTCGTCGACGAAAAGTCATTCAAGGAAATGGACGGCGGGATGAGCAGCGTGGACATTCTGAAGTTCACCGGCGTGGCATCGTACCCGTCCAAGCTGGAGCGTTATCAAAACAGCACCGGCGAGAGCGACGCCGTCATCACCGGCCTGTGCAAGATGGGGCCGCACCGGGTCGCCCTGGGGATCATGGATTTTTCCTTCCTCGGCGGCTCGATGGGCTCGGTGGTTGGCGAGAAGTTGACCCGCCTGATTGAGACCGGCACGAAGAAGAAGCTGCCGGTCATCATCGTGTCCACCAGCGGCGGCGCCCGAATGTACGAGGGGATGTTCAGCCTCATGCAGATGGCCAAGACCTGCGGCGCTTTGGCGTATCACTCCGAGGCGCGCCTGCCGTACATCAGCGTGCTGACGCACCCGACCACCGCCGGGGTGATGGCGAGCTTCGCCAGCGTTGGCGACCTTGTGATCGCCGAGCCGGGCGCGATGATCGGCTTCGCCGGGCCGCGTGTTATCAAGGACACCACGCAGGCGGAGTTGCCTCCCGGGTTCCAGACGGCGGAGTTTCTGCTCGATCGCGGGATGATCGACGCCATCGTGACGCGCAACCAGATGCGCGAGTCGCTGATCAATTATATCGACTACCTCAGCGCCGGCTTGGCCAAGCCGAAGGCCAAGCGCGCCCCGCGAAAGAAGGCCTCCTGACGCTCAACGATGGTCGGCGGCGTGCCGGGCCAGTTTCGCCTCGTGGGCCGCCTGCAGTTGGGCGACGAGCGGATGCGAGCCAAGCGCCGAGCCGTCCAGTTGGCCAACCGCAATAACGCCGGTCGCCGCCGAAGTGACAAAGACTGCCTCGGCCTGCCGTAGGCGCTCCGGTGCGGCCGACTCCTCCCGCACCACTTGGCCAAGCGCGGAAGCCAGATCGATCACCAGCCGCCGCGTGACGCCGGGCAGGACACCATCCGAGATCGGCGGTGTGTGAAGCGCTCCACTCTCCACCCAGAACAGGTTCGCTGACGACGTCTCGGTGGCGTCGCCGTTGGAGTTAAGCATCAAGCCGTCGTCGGCCTGCTGCGCTGTCGCTTCGCGCTTGGCCAGGATGGAGCCAAGCTTGTTGGCCGACTTCACCTCGGCCAGCGGATCGCCAACCGCGACTCGTGCCGTGGTCGTTACCAGCGACAACGGTTTGCTTGGTGGGCTTGGCAGCGGATGTTGCGTGATCAGTAGCGTCGGTGTTTCGTCGCCGGAGACGGCGTAGCCGCGTTGGCCGCGTTGGCCGGTGCCGCGCGAGAGGGTGATCCGGACGACACTCTTGGGGAAGCCGTTCCGGTCGGTCAATTCATGAACCGTGCCGAGCAGCGAGCCGGTCGATTGCGGCAGGGTGATGCCGAGCAATTTTGAGCCGTCCGTAAATCGCATCATGTGCCACTCCCAAAGAAACGGCCGGCCGGCATGAATCCGGATCGTCTCGAACAACCCGTCACCGTAAAGAAACCCGCGGTCGCTCGCCGAAACCTGGGCCTCGTCCAACGAAACCAACCGGCCGTTCAGCGAGGCTGTAAAAAAAGGGGCGGGCATGATTTGAAGCTCAGGGGATAGCGGAGTAATCGAATTGGGAAGAAATGGGGTGACCGACGGGACTCGAATCCGCAACTCCAGTCCCCCATACGCTATGGTTTAAATTCTCAATAAAACAACTCATAAAGGTCTAACAAAAAACACCATTGACTTCATTGAATGGTGTTACTATAGGTGTAACTCGTAATGGCTTGGTTACGTAGACACCCCCATTCTCCCTATTGGCAGGCGATCATTAATTTGCCCGATGGTCGCAAGACCACTCGTAGCACCGGCACAACCAAAAAGCGAGACGCGCTGCAGATCGCAATGAAGTTCGAGGAAGCTACAAACATGGGGCAACAGGGTACGCTTGTTGAGAGGCGTGCTCGAAAGACCATCGCGGACATCTATCTCATAGCTAACCAGGCTACCTTGGAGACCTCCTCGATTAACCAATACCTGCAGAATTGGCTCAAGCGGAAGCAAATTGAGAATTGTGAAGCTACTGCAGAAAGATACTCGGCGACGCTGAAGCGTTTCATTGATTACCTGGGTTCAAAGGCCGACCAGGACATTTCTCATCTGAACTTGAGGGAAATCTCAACGGCCAGGGATCATTTTGCCCGGAAACTCACGCCAAGCTCGGCCAACCTCATGGTTAAAACCCTCCGCACGGCCCTAAATCAAGCCCTCAAGGACGGTTTCGTTGACACCAATGAAGCCAGCCGGGTC
>NYYJ01000019.1 GCA_002686755.1 Verrucomicrobiales bacterium | reverse complement strand
GTTACCCGGTTGCCGCAAAAACTCAACATCCGGCCCAGAGGCCTTCGGAACCGGAACCGCCCTTGGCGCTGGCGATACACGCAGCCATCTTGGTCGAATCCTTACGGCCCGGCGCGGCCTCGACGCCGCTCGACACATCCAGCCCGAACGGTACCACCTCGGTAACCGCCTCGGCGACATTGTCCGGCGTCAGTCCGCCGGCGAGCAGGATCGGGCGGCCAAGCCGCTTGGCCTCCACGGCNAGNTCCCAGTTGAACNGNTCGCCGGTGCCGCCCGGCACGCCCTTCACGTANCTGTCCAGCAGCCAGGCGTCNGTGNCGTANTCCGGGAGTTGGCCAAGCGAGNTGCTGTCCTTCACGCGAAACGCCTTGATCGTTCGCAGCTCGAACCGGGCGCAAAACTCTGGCGACTCGCTGCCGTGAAACTGCAGCGTGTCCAGCCCGGCCGTGGCGGCGGTGGCGAGGACGGCGGCTTCGTCCGCGTCGACGAACACGCCGACCCGGGCCACGTGCGCCGGCAGCCCGGCGATGATTGCCGTCGCCTGCCCCGGCGTGATGCAGCGCGGGCTTGGCTCGTAAAACATGAAGCCCAGCGCATCCGCCCCGGCCTCGACCGCCGCGTGCGCATCCTCCGCCGAGGTGATGCCGCAAATTTTTACCCGCACACTCACGCGCAGGACGCTAGGCGGTCGGGGCAAACTGTCAACGCCCGTGTCGGATTCGGGTTGCCTTGGCCAAGCGACCGGGGCAAACCAAGCGCGTGGGCGCGGAACCCAAAATGGTGTACGTGGCGCTGGGCGCGAACCTCGGCGATGCTGCCGGGACGTTGCGCCTGGCTGCTGCCGAGATCGGCGGCTGGTCGCTTGGCCAAGCGCTTGGCTCGTCGCTATGGCGGACCGAACCGGTGAACTGTCCGCCCGGCTCGCCGCCGTTCCTCAACGCCGCGCTTGGCCTGCAGCCGAAACCCGGCACCACGCCGGAGTCGCTGCTGGACGACCTCCTGGCGCTCGAGGCCCGGCTGGGCCGCACCCGCCCCGGCTTGGCCAACGCGCCGCGCGTGATCGATCTCGACCTGATCGCCTTTGGCACCGAGACGCGCGCCACGCCGACGCTGACCCTGCCGCACCCGCGCGCCCACGAGCGCGCCTTCGTCCTGGCCCCGCTCGCCGAGATCGCCCCCGAACTGGTGTTGCCCGGCCAACAGAAAAACGTCGCTGAGCTACTGGCAACGCTTGGCCAAGCGGAAGGAGTTTTAAAAACTGAACCGCTAATGAACGCGAACGAACGCTAATTCATTTGTGTGAATTCGCGTTCATTCGCGGTTGAAGATGAATGAAGTCTATTTCAGCACCGGGNTGGCGCCGGTTTTCCTGAACAGGATGATGTGTTGGCGGGGGAGGGCGGAGATNGTCTCCACCCACTCGAGTGGATGCGGCGTGGCCTCTTTCNTCACCTGCAGTTGCGACATCTTGTGCAGCAATTTGATCGGCACGTTGGGATCCTCCATCCGGTACTCGACAAACGCGATCCGCCCGCCCGGCTTCAGCGCACTGCAAATGTTTTGCAGCATCTCGTACGGGTGNGANAACTCGTGGTACACGTCGACCATCAGCGCGAGNTCGATGCTGTTTGCGGGCAGGTTCGGGTTTTTGATCGTGCCGAGCACGCCCTTCACGTTCTTGATGCCGAGTTGGTCGAGGTTTTTCTTCAGCAACTCCAGCATTTCCGGCTGGATGTCCACCCCGTAAACCGTGCCTTTCGGCCCGATGACGCGGGCGATGCGTCGCGCGAAATAGCCGGTGCCAACGCCGATGTCGGCCACGTTGTCGCCCGGTTTGAGCTTGAGCGAGCGGATGAGTGTCTGCGGCTTCTCCTCCAGTTCGCGCGACGAACGCTCGAGCCAGCCGGCGCCGAGGTGCCCCATCACATGGGCGATCTCGCGGCCCATGTAAAACTTGCCAATGCCGTCGCGGCTGTGCCGGGTGCGGTACGTGTACCGTGGGTTCTCGGGGTCGGTGCGGACGCCGGCCTTGGCCGGCGACTGGCCAAGCGCCGGGGTCGGCTGGCCAAGCGCGGCAAAAAGGGCGGCGAGTCCGAGGCAACAGAGCGGGCGTTTCATGCGCGGCAACCTACCCGCCGCCCGACCCGAAGACAAGCGGCCCCGCGCTTGGCCAAGCGCGTTCCGCTTGATAGGCTGCTCGGTGTTATGGCTCTGGCAAAAAAACTGTTGCACACCCGCTACCGCGTGAACGACCTCGAGCAGACCGTTGCGTTTTACAAGAATGTCCTCGGGTTGGAGGAGGTGCGGCGGCACAAGTCGCCGCGAGGCTCCGAGTTGGCCTTCCTCAAGGCGCCGGAGAGTGAGGAGACTGTCGAGATTTGCCATTTCCCNGACAGCGGTCCGGTGGAGGTGCAGGAGGACCTCACGCACCTGGCCTTCGAGGTGGACAGCCTCGAGGCGTTCGGCCAGCACTTGGCCAAGCTCGGCCTCGAATATTCCGACGGCCCGACGATGAAGGAGGCCGGCGGCGGCTTCGCCTTCATCGACGCCCCCGAGGGGTACGAGATCGAACTGATCGAGATCGCGAAATAGGAATTGGGTTTTTCAGTTGGGACGCTGATTTTCAGGATCCAATTTAAATCCTGATAATCAGCGTCCGTCTGCGTCCCATTTACTATTACGGCTATCAAAGCGGTGTCGCCGCTGCGCTCTGCCACCGCACTCCAAAATCCGTGTTATTTTTGCGGCAAACTAAACTTGACTAAATCAGTCGGGATTATAGCTTCGGCTTTGGTATGAAATTGTCGCAACGGGGTGAGTATGCTTTGAGGGCGCTGTTGGTTCTGGGGATGAACCATGGGCCGGGGGTGGTGCGTATTCGGGACATCGCCCAGCAGCAAAATATTCCGCGCCGGTTTCTCGAGCAGATTCTCAANGACTTGAAGNCGGCCGGGTTCGTGGTGAGNAAGCGCGGGGTGGCGGGAGGCTACCGGNTGCAGCGCGGACCGGAGGAGATTTCGNTGGCGGACATCATCCGTCATTTGGAGGGGCCGCTGGCGCCGGTGGGGTGNGTGAGTGTGAATTATTACCAGCGCTGNTCCTGTCCCGANGAGGGCAAGTGCGCGATCCGCAGCGTGATGCAGGAGGTGCGCGACGCGATCGTCGGNGTGNTGGAGGGGGTGAGCGTTGCGCATTTGTGCGACCGCGTGCGCGACCTGCAGGGGCCGCTCGAGAACCCGCTCGATTACGTCATTTAGGGGGCTTCAAGTTCGGACACGGATTTGCACGGATTGGATCTTCTGTGTGAATTCGTGAAATCCGCATCTTCTTTTTACTGACCGCTTTTACCCAGTTCGGCCTCGAGGTCGGTCTCGACTTGTTGGAGCAGCGCGTTGTCGGTTGGTTTTTTCCCGGCGGCGGTCCGGACGTAGAAGGTGTCGATCGCGGCGCCTTTCTCGGTGCTGATGCGGGCAACGTGGATGCTGAGTCCGTGCCGGGTCAGCACCCGGGAGATGCGGTGCAGCAGGCCAAGCCGATCCCCGGACTCGACCTCGATGATGGTTCGCGACTCGGCGGACTCGGTGTCGATGCGGATGCGCGTCGGCAGTTCCCATTCCCCGGCATGGCTGGGCTTGGCCAAGGTGGCGATCTTTTGCTCGAACCCAGGTGAGTCGCCGGGCAGCAGCGCCTGGTTGAGCCACTGATTGAACGCGTTGCGCTCGGGTCGCTTGGCCAAGCCGCCGGTCCGGGCGTTCACGACGGAGAAGGTGTCGATGATGATCCCGTCACCGCGCGAGAAGACCCGGGCGCTCAGGATGTTGAGCCCCGACGCGGCCAGCGCTCCGGATATCGTGGTGAACAGCCCCGGCCGATCCCAGGTGCAGACCTTGACCGAGGTGTAGCCGCGAGCCGATTGGTCGTACCAGGAGATCACCGGCTCGAGTGTCTCCTTGCCGGTGCCGTCGGCGACGCGCTTCAAGAATTGGTGAACCTGCCTGAGGTCGATGTGGATGTGCTGGAGGGAGTGTGCCCGGAAGTAGCGCGGCGTGAGGTGCCGGAAGTGCGCCTCAAGTTCCTCCTCCGAGAGTTGCGCCGGCAACTTTTCACGCACCTCCTGCTTGAGCTTGGCCAAGCGCTCTTTCTCCGCCTGGGCGTAGTCTCGGCCGTGGGCCATGCGCCGGCCAGCCCGGCGGTAAAGAGTCTGCAGCAGGGTGTTCTTGAACTCGTTCCACAGGTCGTCGCTGGTCCCCAGCGCGTCGGTAAACGTCAGCAGGGTGAGCATGGCCAGGTTTTCCTCGTCCTGCACCGTTTCGGCAAACTGGCGGATGACCGTGGGTGAGTCGATGTCGCGGCGCTGGGACACCTTGGCCATGAGCAGGTGGTGCTCGACGAGGAACTGCAGCCGGGCCAGTCGGCGCGGCGTGAGGCCAAGCCGTTCGCCGACCTTCAAGGCGACGACGGCGCCGTCCTTCGAGTGGTCGCCGCTCTCCAGCCCCTTGCCGGTGTCGTGCAGGAACAGGGCGAGGTAGAGCAGGTACGGCTTGTCGATGTTCTGCAGGATGTGGGTGTAATGGATGAACGGCGGCTTCTGTGCGTTCCAGACTTGGTCGAGTTTCTCGAGGCAGACCAGCGTGTGTTCATCGGCTGCATAGGTGTGAAAGAACTCGTGTTGCACGAGGCAGGTCATCCGGCCAAACTCCGGGATGTAGAGCCCAAGCAGTCCGACTTCGTGCATGGCGCGCAGGGCGGGGGCGACGCTGCCGCGCCGGTTGAGGATCTCGAGGAACGTCTCGCGCACTTCCGCGTCGTGGACGAAGCGCTCGTCCACCAGCGACACGCTGTCGCGGAGCAGCTGGGTCAGGTCGGGGTGAATGTCGAGGCCGCGTTGTTGCGCGTGGAGGAAGACGCGCATGAGCCGATGCGGCTGTTCCTCGAACACACGCGGCGAGCCCGGCAGCAACTCGCCATCGATGATGTTGAAGCCGTCAAGCGTCTCCGTTTTTTTGCCCCCACCGAAAAACGTGCGCAGGGAGGGCAGGCGGCCGGTTGGCTTGGGACGGAGGGCCAGCCGGCGCTCGACCATGCAGGTGATGAGATGGATCGCCCGCAGGTGCGTGTACAGGTCGCGCATGAACGCCTCCAGCCGCCCCGCCGGCGAGCGGTCCTTGTAGCCAAGCTGCCAGGCCACCTTCGGCTGCAGCGCCTTGGGCAGATTGTCCACGAGTCGCGTGGTTTGATAATGCAGCTCGTTGCGGGTGCGCAGCAGGAAGTCGTAGCCGGCCTCAAGCTGCTGGCGGTTCCCGGGGCGGATCATCCCCTGGGCCTCGAGTTGCTCGAGCGTGTGTGCGCCGTACTTGAAGTGGGTCATCCACAGCAGATTCTGGTAGTCACGCAGACCGCCGCAGCCGTTCTTGATGTTGGGCTCCTGCAGCAGGGCGGAGTTGCCGAACTTCACGCGGCGCGCGTTCTGGTCGCCAATGCGCATCTGCAGGTAGGCGTCGACGTGGTTGCGGACGCACCGGGCCTCGAGGCGCTGCTGAAACTGCCCGAACAGCGCGGTGTCGCCGGTGATGAGGCGAGCCTCGATCAGCGACGTCTTGGTCTGCATGTCGTCGTTGGCGATGTGGATCGCATCCTGAATGTTGCGCACCGAGTGGCCGACCTTCATCCCGAGGTCGTAAAGCGTGTAGATCAAGCCGCCGGGGCCGGTGAGTTGTTCAAGGAGTGGATGGCTGTAGATGCGGGTCAGCGTCGGCACCGAGCCGTTGTGCAGCAGCATGATGTCGATGTCGCTGTGGGGGTTTAGTTCCGCGCGCCCGTAACCCCCGATCGCGACAAGCGAAACCTTGAGCCTGCGCGCGCCGCCGGTCGGCCGGAAGGCTGCGAGNGACCAGTCGAACAGCGCGCGGAGCAGTGTGTCGATCATCTCCGACCGGCCAAGGCAGACCTCGAGGCCGCCGCCGCCGTCGCGATGCNACTGTTGCAGGCGGGCTGACTCTGCCTTGAGATACCGCTTCAGTCCCGGCAGCTCCGCTGTGGGGGTGCTGTCGGGGGGGATGACCAGCGACTTGGCGGCGTTGGGGGGGGCTGTGGCGTTCTCCGGCACGCGGCGCGATTGTAGCCGCGACGGCTCCCCGAAACAATTCCGCTTGGCCAAGNGCCGTTTTCCCCACCCGCAACCTTGCCGCTTGGCCAAGCCTNCCCTAGATTTTCGCGGCATGGTTGACCGGAACGATCCCGACGTGGCCCTNATGTTGAGGGTGAAAGGGGGAGACTTGTCGGCCTACGAAGAATTGGTGGAGAAGTTCAAGCAGCCGGTGATGAACCTGGTTTACCGGCTGATCAACGACCTCGACGAGGCGGAGGACATTGCGCAAAACGTCTTCGTCCAGGTCTGGAAAACCCGCGAGCGCTACGAGCCGGCCAGCAAGTTCACCACCTGGCTTTTCACCATCGCCCGCAACCTCGGCTTGAACGAGATCCGGCGGCGTACCCGGCACCCGGCCGACTCACTCGACGAGCCGCGTCCCGACAACGACGCCCANCCGCTGCGCGTGGTGGAGGANGCCGCCAGCCCGNTNCCGGCNGNNGNCGCACTCAGCACCGAGCTGCGGGCCAAGGTCGAGGAGGCGCTGNNGGATCTGCCGGAAAAACAGCGNACCGCNCTGCTNCTCTGCCGCGAGGGCGGCGTCAGCTACGAGGANATCGCCGGGGTGCTGGGCGGNNTNTCGCTGACGGCGGTGAAATCGATCATTTTCCGGGGCCGNGCNGAACTCAAAAAACGGCTGAAACCGTACCTGAAATCAGGCGAATGGCAGAAAAAATGACCCGACGGCAAAACTTTTTTGTCACCCCGGTTTTTAAGGAAAGGCGACAATGAACCAACCCGACATTGAATCCCTGTTGCAAACCGCGCGTGCCCGTGACTTGACCGACGACGAATGGGCCGGGCTGGAGCGTTGGCTGGACGCGAATCCCGCCGAACGGGTCGAGTGGGAGGCAGTCGACCAACTGCTGGCCGCACTGCCCGATGCGCCGGTGGCGTCCAATTTCACTTCGCGTGTGCTGGAGGAGGCCCGCCGCGCCGAGGCTCCCGCGCCGGCGCTTGGCCAAGCGGTGTGGCGCAAACTCCTCGCCCCGCAGTTTCGGCCGATTCAAATCGCGGCCGCCGCGACGCTCGCCATGGTGATCGGCGGCGTGGGCTACCAATCGCACCTCAACCAGTCGCGCGCCGAGATGGCTGAGGCCGTCGCATCCATCGCCGAGTTCACTCCCGGTTTCCTGTCCGACTACGAAGCAATAGAGGCCATCACGCAGGCCGACCCGGTCGATGAGGAACTGTGGGCGGCCCTCAAGTAACTTCATGAATTTGCGAGTCATAGCCGCCCGCCTGGCCTTGCCGCTGATCGTGGCGATGAATGCGGGCGTCGGCGCGCAGACCGCCGAGTCTCCGTTTGCCGCCTTCAAAAAAATTGTCTCGCTGCCGGAGGCCAGCCGCGAGGCGGCGGTCCGCAAGCTCAAGATTTCCTCCGAGCGATACCGCAAAATCGTGGAGGCCAAGGTTCGTGAATACGCCGCCATGCCGGAGGCCGAGCGCGACCGCAAACTCGACGCACTCGATTTTCGCTGGCACCTGATGCCGCTCATGAAAACGGCGGAGGCCGACCGGGCCAAGCGCTTAGCCTCCGTGCCGGAGCGATTCCGCACCGACATCGAGCGGCGGTTGACCGGCTGGGATCAACTCGACGAGGGCGCCCGCGCCGATCTGCTGAAGAACGAGTCTTTTTTTCGCTACCTCTCCAGCTTCGGACGAGGTCGCGAGTCCCGCATTGCGCTGACGAATCACATGGAAAAAATGCCGACCCGCATGCGGGAAGGACTGGAGGGGCGACTAAAGGGCTGGCGGGAAAAACCGAAGCCGGAACGCCGCCGGATAACCCGCCAGTTTCACAGGTTCTTTGACATGCCGGTTGCGGAACAGGAACGCGCGCTGCGCAGCCTGTCGGGCCGGGAGCGGGCGCGGATGGAGGACAGTCTCGCGCAGTTTAAGGCGATGTCGCGCGCCCAGCGGGAGTTGGTCATCAGGTCGTTCGACCGGCTCGCCAGCAAGTCACAAAGCGAGCGGGCCGCCTTCTTCCGCAACACCGAGCGCTGGAACGGCATGAGCGAGGGTGAGCGCAAAAAGTGGCGCACGCTCGTGACGCAGATGCCACCGCTGCCGCCCGGTTTTGGGGATGAGATCCGGCCGCCGCTGCCGCCCGGCCTGGTGGACGAGACCGTCCCTGCCCAGACAGTCGTCACCAACACCATTCGCTGAATAGCGGGATGGATCCCATTGCTTTTAGCATCGGCGGTTTCAAAATCTATTGGTACGGCATCCTTGTGGCCGGAGGCTTTCTCGCCGGGCTGTGGACGGCCAGCCGTCGGTGCGTCCTCGACAAGCTCGATGGCAAGGTCATCTCCGATCTCGGCGTGTGGATTATCATCGCCGCCATGCTCGGTGCCCGGGCACTGCATGTCATCTCCTACTGGGAGGTTGAATATGCGGATCAGCCGCTGTGGAAGGTGCTGGATTTTCGTGGTGGCGGTCTCGTGTTTTATGGCGGTTTCATTGGCGCGGCGTTGGCGGTGCTCCTGTACACCCGCCTGCACGGCAACCAGCCGCTGTGGAAGATCGCCGACGCCTTTGCTCCGAGCATTCCGCTTGGTCACGCGCTGGGTCGGCTGGGTTGCCTGATGTTCGGCTGTTGTTTCGGCACGACATGCGACCTGCCGTGGGCGATTCAATTCCCGGCGCACAGTCTCGCCTTCGACGCGCTTGGCCAAGCGGCAGGCGATGCGGCCCATTCCGTGCACGTCCACCCGGCGCAGATCTATGCTGCGTTGTTGAACCTGGCGTTGTACGGCGGCTTGGCCTGGCTTTACCGGCGCAAGCGGTTTGACGGGCAGGTGTTCGGCGCGTACCTCGTCGGCTACTCGATCTGCCGCTTCGTCGTTGAGTTTTTCCGGGGCGATTATGCCGCCGGGGAGTTGTGGCTGGGCTGGATCAAGCCGGGGCAGCAGTTGAGCCTGCTGTTGCTGCCGGTTGGCGTGGCGCTGCTTGTTTTCCTGCGCCGCCGGGCGAGGGGCTAGCCCTCGACGTCGAACAGGATTTCCCGCGGCTCGGCGCCGCGGCTGGGGCCGACGAGACCGCGATCCTCCATCCAGTAGCGCGCCGCCTCGGCGTTGCCCTGCTCATCCTGAGGATCGAGCATTCCGTGCCCGATGAAGCGGTCCGGGAAGCGGTCCACGGAGTCGGCGATGTAGCCGTTGTCCCATGTCGACCACGACGTCTGCACCAGCACCGAC
>NYYJ01000018.1 GCA_002686755.1 Verrucomicrobiales bacterium | reverse complement strand
ATGGCAATTAGAGAACTTGAGAATGAGGTAGAATATCAGATTCCAGCGTCGACATTGGAAACGATGGATGCCGCTGTGCTCAATTATATTAATGAAAAGCTAAATCTTTTTGCTACAACGAACAAAGGGTGGAAAAAAGTTCCAGTCTTGTGGGTTGCTCCTGAGCGCTTATACTGAAGGTCAGTCCTACGAATACGATAAATGATGCTATTTTTTTCATATCTATGACTTGGTGAAAGGAAAAATTTAAACCACTCGATAATTTGGGTCAACCCCTCTTACCCGCCTATGTCTCATGCCAGTGTCTGTTCATCCCTGCGCTTGGCCAACCGGAGCGACTCGGGCATGATTCGGGCAGATCGCGCCATGCATGAGGTGAGTTTTTTGCAGGATCTGGCCGTGGTCATGATTGCCGCCGGAATCGTGACCGTGCTGTTTCAGCGCCTCAAGCAACCGGTGGTGCTGGGCTACATCGTTGCCGGCATCCTCATCGGCCCGCACTTGCTCGAGCTCATTAAAGGGCAGGATGCCATCAAGTCGCTCGCCGAGCTGGGCATGGTGTTCCTGATGTTCTCGCTTGGACTGGAGTTCAACCTTCGCAATCTCCGGCGCGTCGCCGCCACGGCGCTGGTCGCCGCGCCGCTGGCGATTTTGCTGATGGTGTTTGCCGGTTATCAGGTGGGGCAGTTGATGGGGTGGACGCCGGTGAGCAGCCTGTTCCTCGGCGCGATCATTTCCATCGCGTCGACCTCGGTGATCGTGAAGGTGCTGCGGGAGATGAAGCGCGACCGCGAGCCGTTTGCGGAGTTGATCTACGGTATCCTGATCGTGGAGGACCTGCTCGGCGTGGTGATGATCGTGTTGCTGACCGGCATCGCGTCGACGGGCGATCTCGGGGTGCAGTCGATGCTGGTCTCGACCGGCAAGTTGCTGGTGTTCCTCGTGTCCGTGTTGGTGGTGGGGCTGTTGGTGGTGCCGCGGTTGCTGAATTTTGTGGCGCGGTTTGAGAGCAACGAACGCCTGCTCGTCGCCGTGCTGGGGCTGTGTTTCGGCACGGCACTTGTCGCGGCCAAACTGGGATTCAGCGTGGCACTTGGGGCGTTCCTCGTCGGCGCAGTAATGGCGGAGTCGGCGCAGAGTCGCCGGATCGAGTCGCTGGTGGAACCGGTGCGCGACCTTTTCACAGCGGTGTTTTTCGTGGCAATCGGGTTGCTGGTCGACCCGGCGCTGTTGTGGCAGCACATCGTACCGATCGCCGGCATTTCGCTGGTAGTAATGATCGGACAGATCGCCGGCAACACGTTTGGCACCGTGGTAGCCGGGCATGACTTTCGTACGGCCATGCGGGTGGGCACTGGCTTGTCGCAGATCGGCGAGTTCTCCTTTGTGATCGCGACACTCGGTTTGACGCTCATTAAGACCAGCCCGAGTCACGAGAATTTTAAGGAGATGTATCCAATCGTAATAGGCGTGGCACTTATGACGACCGTGTTCACGCCGCGCTGGATCCGCAGCGCCGACAGATTGACTGATGCCATCCTACGAGGCGCACCCAAGCCACTCGTCGGCTATCTCGCGCTGTACAAGGACTGGGTGGAGCGGTTCAAGGGCGGCCAGTGGAACAGCCTTGCGTGGAAGCTGTCGCGCAAGTGGCTGCTGCAAATGGCGGTCAACATGGCGCTGGTGGCCGGGGTGATCCTTGGCGCAGCCTACCTCGCTCGACTCGAACCGGCCTGGCTGGCCAAGTGGAAGATGACACCGGACACCCTGCCCACGGTGCTGTGGGTGGCGGCGCTGGTGCTGTCGCTACCGATGCTCATCGCCAACCTTCGCAAGCTGCAGGCGCTCGGCATGCTGATCTCGGAGGCGACCGTCCGGCGCAAGTCAGCCGGCCAGCGCACGCAGGCACTCCGCTCGGTGGTGGCCAATGTCTGCCTCGTCGCCGGCACGGCCGGGATGATCCTGTGCGTGCTGTTGCTCAGTTCCGCACTGTTGCCGCCGCTCGGAGTGATGCTGGCATTGGCGGTGGTGCTGGGAGTGGTGGCATGGCTGCAATGGCGGTTTCTCGTGCGCGTCTACGCCCGGGCTCAGATCGCGCTCAAAGAAACCTTCGAGGCCAACGAGCTTGGCCAAGCGGAAGCTGAGGCCGCCGACCTACCGACCGGCCTGCTGGAGGCCGCGCACCTCGACAGCCTGCGCTTGGCCAAGGGCAGTCCCGCGGCGGGGCAACGCATCGGTGAATTGGAGCTTCGCACGAACACCGGCGTGAGCATTGTCGGAATTGAGCGTGACAGTGAGCGCATCGTCAACCCCGGCCCGGAGGAAACGCTGCACGAGGATGACCTATTGCTGCTGCTCGGTCAGGATGACCAACTCCCGAAAGCCAAGGCTGAGTTAACCCCTTAACCGTCGGCCGATTTCGGTTTCAACTGCGGGAAGAGGAGAACGTCACGAATGCTTTCCTGGCCAAGCAGCATCATGATCAGCCGGTCGATGCCGATGCCGATGCCCCCGGCCGGGGGCATACCGTGCTCGAGCGCGATGAGGAAGTCGTCGTCGAGTTTTTGCTGCTCCTCTCCAGCCTGGTTGACCAATGCCTCACGCTGGGCGACCGGATCGTTTTGCTCGGTGTAGGCCGGGGCNATTTCCTGCCCGTTGATGCAGCACTCGAACACCTCGATGGTGGTGGGATCCTCCGGCGAGAGCTTGGCCAGCGGGATCAGTTCCTTCGGTAGATGAGTGACGAAGGTCGGCTGAATGAGCGTCGGCTCGATCAGTTTCTCGAACAGGCCGTTGGTGACCTCGAAATCCTCGTAGTCCGGGGCGATCTCTGCGCCGAGATCGATGGCGCGTTGGCAGCGTTCGTCGGGCGAGATGTCGAACCAGTCGTCACCGCCTTTCTCCCGGATCAAATCCTTGTATTTCACGCGGCGCCACGGGCGGGAGAGGTCGATGGTGCGGGTGACGTTGCCCTCGGCGTCCTTGTGCTCGATTACGAGCGTGCCGACCACTTTCTCGGCCACGCGTGTGATCATCGACTCGAGCAGCTCCATCATCGTCTCGTAATCGCCAAACGCCTGATAGGCCTCGAGCATGGTGAACTCCGGATTGTGCCGGGGCGAGATGCCCTCGTTGCGGTAGTTGCGACCGATCTCGAACACGCGATCCATCCCGCCGACGAGCAATCGCTTGAGGTACAGCTCCAGCGCGATGCGCAGGTAAAAGTCGCAGCCCAGCGCGTTGTGCCGGGTGACGAACGGCTGAGCCGCCGCGCCGCCGGGGACGGCCTGCATGGTGGGTGTCTCCACCTCGATGAAGCCGCGCTCGTGCATGAAGTCACGAATCTCGCGGATGATCGCGCTGCGTTTGTAGAACACGTCCTTGACGTCGAGGTTGGCGATGAGGTCGAGGTAGCGTTGACGGTAGCGGGTCTCGATGTTCGAGAGGCCGTGCCACTTGGCCGGGAGGGGGCGCAGCGCCTTGCCGACGACAGTGAACTCCGCCGCCTTGAGCGTGATCTCCTCCGTGCGCGTGGTGAACATCGTCCCTTTCACGCCGAGGAAATCGCCGAGGTCGAGCTTCTTCAGCACCTCGAACGACTCCTCGCCGAGGGCGTTTTTCTGTGCGTAAACCTGCATGCGATCGGAGCCGTCGCGGATGTCCAGAAAGATGCTTTTGCCCATCGTGCGGAACGCGGTCATGCGCCCGGCCAGGGCGACCTCGCGGCCTTCCTCGTAATTTTCTCGTGCGCCGGCGCAGGTCTCGTCCGGCGTAAACTTGTTGGCAAACGGCTCGATGCCCTTCTCCCGCAGCGCAGCGAGATTGGCCCGGCGCTGCTCGATTAATGAATTTTCCTCTTCCATGAAACTTCCAAAAAGGGCGCACAGTTAATCACCCCGCCGCCCGCTTGGCCAACGAAAGTTTTGCGCTTGGCCAAGCGTTGACGCCACCCGCCCTCCCGCTAGACTTGGCCAAGCGATCAATCATGAAAACACGTCTTCCTGCCATCCCTCTACTCGGGCTGGCTTTCGCGCTGGGTGCCGCCGGCTGCACCACGCCCAAGCTCGCCCAGCAAAAGCGGGTCGTTTACGGCGAGCGGCACGAGCACGAGCTGGCCTACGAGTTCCTGCAGCCGAAGAAAACCAACGGCCTCGGCGTCGTGGTGATGGTCAGCGGCGGCTGGCGCTCGAGCCCCGACGACTTCAAGCCGATGATGGGCAAGGCGTTCCTGCGGCGCGGCTACTCGATTTTCGCCGTGTCGCATCTCTCCCAGCCCAAGGCGACTATCCCGGAGATTTATGACGACGTCACTCGCGCCGTTGAGCACATCCGCGAACACGCCGGCGAGTACGGCGTCGACCCCGGCCAACTCGGAGTCGTCGGGGCGAGCGCCGGTGGGCACCTGAGCCTCATGGTGGCCACCCGCGGCAAGGAGACCACCGGCAAGCCGGACGGACTCGTCCGGGCGGTGGCCATTTTCTTCCCGGTCACCGACGTGCTCAATCCGGGCAACCCGGCCAAGGAGGAAGAAGACGGCGGGCCGTCGAGACGATTCCGCAAGTTGTTCGGCATCGACCCGGACGACCTCGACGCGTGGAACCGGGTCGGCCGCGAGTTGTCNCCGCTNCACCACGTCGACGCNGACACGCCGCCGGTGCTGATCATTCACGGNGACGACGACGAGGTNGTNTCNTTCCNNCAATCNGAGTGGTACATCGAGGCCGCTGAAAAGCACGGGGCNACGGCCAANCTCATCCGCAAGCGCGGCAAGGGCCACGGCTGGGCGACCATCCTTTGGGACATCCGGAAGTTCGCAAAGTGGTTTGACGAACACCTCGAGCCGCCCGCCGCCAATTAACCTTCGCCCCGCTTGGCCAAGGCGGAACTTGCAACGGGCGCGGCTTTGCGGTACTTAACCCGGCCGCGTTTTCGCGCGATTTCCCTGCTTTGACCCCAACCGGGGCAACGGCCAATGGCATTGATTGTACAGAAATTCGGCGGGTCGTCGGTGGCCGACATCGACCGCATCCGCAACGTCGCCAACCGCGTGGCCGAGTACCGCCACCGCGGCGACCAGGTCGTCGTGGTCGTCTCGGCGATGAAGGGCGTCACCGATAACCTCATCGACATGGCCAAGGCGCTCATGCCGGTACCGAGCGAACGCGAGATGGATATGCTGCTCTCCACCGGCGAGCAGACCACCATCGCCCTGCTGGCCATCGCGCTGCAGTCGATGGACATCCCGGCTGCGTCGCTCACCGGCGCGCAGGCCGGCATCGTGACTGACAGAGTGCACTCGAAGGCGAAGATTCGCAACATCACACCAAAAAAAATCCACGCCCTGCTAGATGCCGGCAACGTGACCATCGTCGCCGGGTTCCAGGGCGAGACGAGCGAAGGCCACATCACAACGCTGGGACGCGGCGGCTCCGATCTCACGGCGATCGCGCTCGCGTCCGCGCTCAAGGCCGACCTCTGCCAGATTTACACGGACGTCGACGGCGTTTACACCAGCGATCCGCGCCTCGTGCCGACAGCCACGAAACTCGACGAAATCTCGTANGACGAGATGCTCGAGCTGGCCAGCCTCGGGGCGAAGGTGATGCAGTCGCGGTCGGTGGAGTTTGCCAAGAAGTTCGGCGTCATTTTTGAAGTTCGTTCAAGCCTCAACGACAACCCCGGAACCCTCGTGAAGGAAGAAACCCAAAGCATGGAGGACGTCGTAATTCGCGGCGTGTCGCTCGACAAGAACCAAGCCAAGGTCACCCTCGTCGGCGTACCGGACAAACCGGGCATGGCCGCCCGCGTGTTCCAGCAGTTGGCCGACTCAGCGATCAACGTCGACATGATCGTGCAGAATGTCAGCCACGGCAGCAACACACCGGCCACCGACCTGTCGTTCACCATCGACAAGCCGGACGTGGCCAAGGCGCAGGGCGTCATCAATGACATGCGCGGTGATATCGGCTTCGGTGAGGCGCTCGCCGACGAGGCCATCGGCAAGCTCTCGATCGTCGGCGTCGGCATGCGCAGCCACTCCGGCATCGCGGCTCGGGTGTTCGAGGTGCTGGCCGAGGCTGGCGTCAACATCCAGATGATCTCCACCAGCGAGATCAAAATCTCCGTCGTTATCGGCAGCGACAAGGCAGAGGNAGCCACCCGCGCCGTCCACGACGCCTTCCTCAGTTGACACGCTTGGCTGGCGAGTTGCCAGAATGTAACCTCTGGATGGGTGGCTGCGTATTTCGGACTGGTATTATCGGATGAATCGCCAAAGACAGATAGCCCTATTCGCCACACTGCTGGCACTAGCGGGCGCTTGGCCAAGTTTGGCCAGGGCCGGTGATGCACCGCTGCGAATCACCGATATCGACGGCAAGACCCACGAGCCTTTANCATCAGGCAAAACCAAGGCGATGGTGCTGGTATTCGTGCTGCGCGACTGCCCGGTATCCAACGTCTACGCACCGGAAATGACCCGCATCCACAAGGAGTACTCAAAGAAGGGTGTTCCGATTTTCCTCGTGCATCCGGATCGCGACACCGACACCAAAGCTGCCCGCGCCCATGCCAAGGAGTACAAGCTCTCTGCACCTCTTGTGCTCGATCATGATCACAAGCTCGTCCGCCGCGCCGGGGCAGTGATCACTCCGGAAGCAGCCGTGTTCGATGCCAAGGGCCGCCTCGTGTATCGCGGGCGCATCGACAATCTCTACGCCGATTACGGCAAGAAACGCTTCAACACGACCCGACGCGACCTGCGTGAAACGCTCGACGCNCTGCTNGCCGGCAAGCCCTTGGCCAAGCGCACCACCAAGGCGGTGGGCTGCTACATCGATTTTTCCAATGACAAAAAAGACAACAAATAAAGTCATCCGCGTGGGGCTGGCACTGGCCGGTTTCGCCACACTGCAATCCCGCGCAACCGCCGCAGCCAAGGCAAAGCCGACGTTTACCGAGGATGTCGCGCCAATCATCTACAATAATTGCACCGAGTGCCACCGCAACGGCCAAGCAGCCCCTTTCACTCTTCAGACCTACAACGATGTGAAGAAACGTGCCCGTCTCATCGCCAAGGTCANGCAGAAGCGTTTCATGCCACCTTGGCATCCGGTCGAGGGACACGGCAAATTCGTTGACGAACGCCGCCTCACCACCGACGAGTTGGCCACGCTCAGCAACTGGCACAAGACCGGCATGGTGGAAGGGCCAGCTGACAAGTTGCCTGAGCCACCCGAGTTTGCCAGCGACTGGCTGCTTCGAAAGCCGGACATGATTGTGCAAATGCCGACGGCCTACACCGTGAAAGCCGACGGCCCCGACATTTATCGCAGTTTCGTGATCCCGCTCGACCTGAAGGAAGATAAGTGGGTGGCCGGCTTCGAGGTTCGCCCCTCCGCCCGCGCGGTGCTGCACCATGTCATCATCCGAATCGACCAGACGGGTGAAGCCCGCAAGGCCGATGGCACCCGTGGGACTCCAGGCTTCAGCGGCATGCGCGGTATCGGACGCAGTTCACGCGGCTCGGGCAGGGGTGGAAGCAATGATGTCTTCTCCGGCAGCCTCGGCGGGCTGGGTGGCTGGGCCGTCGGCGGCACGCCCCGCATCCTGCCGCTTGGCCTCGCGCGCAAGCTCCCCGCCGGAGCCGATATCGTGCTCAACTCCCACTTTCACCCCTCCGGCAAGGAGGAGGACGAACAGACCACCATCGGCCTTTATTTTGCCGACAAGAAACCGGAGCGCACCCTGATCGGGTTTCAGGTGCCGCCCGTGTTCGGAAGCATATCCGGCATCGACATCCCGCCCGGGGAAAATGATTACAAAGTCACCAGCAAGTTTACCACACCGGTGGACATCGACCTCGTCGGCGTCGGCGCGCACATGCATTACATTGGCCACACGGCCAAGGCCCATGCCACCCTGCCGGACGGCACGGTCAAGCCGCTGTTTTACATCGATGACTGGGACTTCAACTGGCAGGGCCGCTACATTTACGACAAACCAGTTCGCCTCCCGGCCGGCACCACCGTCGAGGGCACAGTCTCGTTCGACAACTCAGCCACCAACCCATTCAACCCGTTCAACCCGCCGCGCCGCATCAAGTGGGGACTCGAGTCAACCGACGAGATGGGCAGCGTCATCTTTAGCGCCGTGCCCGCGAGCGAGGCGGATCTGGACGACTTCAACTCCGCCGTCCGCGACCACGTGGTCGACGAGGCCCGCCTGATGGCCGAGCGCCGCCTCGGCGAACGTGCCGGGCGCAGCGGTCGCGGGGGCAACATCGCCGACCGGCTGGAACAATTCCGCAGCCGTCGCCCCGGCAACAGCGGCAGCCGCCTCGGCGGCGATTGGCGCGGCCGACTGGGCACCCGACTCAAGGAACTGGACAAAAACAACAACGGCGAAATCGAGCCGGACGAAATCGACGACCGCTCCCGTCGCTACATTCGTTTCATCGACACCAACAAGGACGGCCGAGTCAGCAAGGAGGAACTCAGCCGCCTCAAGAGCCGCTGAGCACAGCGACCAAGCGCTCCAACTGTGCGCGGGTGTGTTCGCTGGATATGGCGAAACGGTAAAACGCCCCCTCGCTCCCCGTCGGGTAACGGATACATGATGGATAAACGCCGGCAGCCAACAGTCGGCGACGCATCGACGCCGCTTTGTTCCCGGGACATTCGAGGCTGAACACCGGGAACGCCAAGTCGCCGACCGGCAGCCCGTCAGCAAGTAGCCTTTCCTTCACAAACGCGGTGTTGCGCCGCAGTCGCTTGGCCAAGCCGGGCCGCGCGCGCATCAACCCGAGTGACGCCAGCGTGGCCTTGGCCAAGCCGGACGGCAGCGAACTGCTGCCGGTGACNACATGGTTGCCGTCGAGCAACGCCGCCCGCAGCCAGCGCGGCCCAAGGATCGCCCCGCCGAAACTCCCGAGTGCCTTGCTGAACACGACCGACTGAATCACCCGCCGATTGGCCAGCCCACAATGCTCGGCGGTGCCGCGCAGCCGTTCGCCCAGCACGCCCGCGCCGTGGGCATCGTCGATCCACAGCGTGGCCGAACGCGGCAGTCGCTTGGCCAAGCCGGCCAACGGTGCAATGCGGCCGGTCGCGCCAAAGACACCGTCGGTCATCACCACCACCCGCTTGGCTGCGCGGCGGCGGCTCAACCGTTTGGCCAAGTCGTCGGCGTCGCAGTGGCGGTAACGCACCACCGGACAGCCGAGAAACTGCGCGGCGTCGCGAAGGCTCATGTGCGCCCGCTCGTCGATGAACGCTGCGTCGAATCGGCCGGCGGCCGCCTGGCCAAGCGCGAGGTTGGCGAGGTAGCCATTGCCAACGACGGTTGCGGTTTCGCTGCCGAAAAACTTTACCAACGCCAACTCAAGTTCGGAGTGCGACGGATGGTTGCCGGTGGTCATCCGTGATGCGCCGGTGCCGAGCCCGTCGCGGACGGCGGCCTGCGAGTGGGCCTTGAGCAGCGTGGGATGCTGCGCGAGCCGGTAGTAATCGCAGCCGCCAAAGTAGACCAGCCGCCGGCCGCGCCAGCGCACATGCGTGGCCCCGTCAGGCTGAATGGCTACGGGCAAACTCACGGCTTGGCCGTCGGCGGCGGGTCGAGTGACTTCAGGATGTCCGCCTTCAGTTCGGTGTACTGCGTCTCGTGCACCTTGGCCAACTGTGCGCGCGCGGCATCGGCCTGGCCCAAGTGCGCGTGGATGCGGGCGAGGTGAATTCGCACCCCCTCCGCCTCAACGCTCGACGGCGCGATCGCGAGGGCGGCGTTCCACGCGGCGAACGCGGCCTTGGCGTCGAGCGGCTGCGTGCCCAGTTGCGCCATCGCAGCATCGGCGGCGAGGGCGAAGTTTTTCGGGTCGAGCGCACGGGCTTTTTTGAAGAGCGCCAGCGACTTGGCCACAGCCCGGGCGCGGTCGATGAGGTAGTAGCGGGCCGCCTTGTCCGAATGGGAGAAGATCAGCGTGGCGAGGTTGCGGAGGTACAGCGGCTCCCTGGGCGCGAGTTCACCGGCCTTTTCAAAATGCCGCAACGCCTCGGAGATGTTGCCCTGCCTCCCGTGCGCCTTGCCGAGGTTGTTCCACGCGACCGGGTTTTTCGGCGCCAGTTCGAGTGCCTTGTTCCACTGCGCCATCGCCTTGTTGATCTCGTTAAGGTCGCTGAAAAAACTGCCGTACGCCAACCGCGCGCGGACATGGCCGGAGTGACGGTTGAGGAACGCCTCGTACGCCACGCCTACCTTGCCGAGCCGCTGGCGCACCTGCAGGCTGAGCGACGCGGGATCGGTGCCAGCCTGCTTCTCCGCGAGCTTCGCGTTGGCGCGGATCCACTCGTCGACCTCGTTGTGCGCCTTGTCGTCCAGCTCGAGCAGTTCACGAAACTCCCGCTCGACCGCCGACTCAGCCGCCGGCTTGGCCTCCTGCCCCGCCGCCTGGCCAAGCGGTAGCAGCAGCGCCGCCATCAACACCGCAGCCAAGCTATGCCAACCGGGATAGGGTTGGGAGGAGGGGGAAAGCAAAATATTTTTTCTGGAACGCAACAACTCCACTTGCACGGAACCGTTTCGCGGATGGGGTTGATTTTCAAGTTCCGAGTAATCGGCTTGAAACCGGAAACTCGAAACTTGAAACTCCCCGAAGTGACCTATTCCGAGGCCATCGAATACCTGCTGGACCTGACCTTGTTCGGCTCGAAGCTGGGGCTGGACAACCCCCGCCGGCTCGCCGAGCTCGCCGACTCGCCGCACGAGCAGCTGCGGTTTATCCACGTCGCCGGCACCAACGGCAAGGGTTCGGTCTGTGCGATGCTCGAGTCGATCTACCGCGAGGTCGGCCTGCGCACGGGGCTGTTCACCTCGCCGCACCTCGTGTCGTTCCGCGAACGGATGCAGGTGAACCGCGAGCCGATCCCGGAAGCGACGCTGGCCCGGTTGACAGCGCGGCTCCGCGACAAGGCCACAGAGTTCCCCGAGGGCCGCAAGCCGACTTTTTTTGAATTGACCACGGTCATGGCGCTGTGCCATTTCGCCGAGCAGTCGTGCGACATTGTGCTATGGGAGACCGGCATGGGTGGCCGGCTCGACGCGACAAACATCGTCAACCCACTGGCCAGCGTGATCACAAACGTTGGCCTCGACCACACGCGATGGCTCGGAGACACACGCGCCGCCATCGCCGCCGAGAAGGCCGGCATCATCAAGCCCGGCGTCCCGGCGCTGACAACGGCCATCCACCCGGAGGCGTTGGCGGTGATCCGCGCCGAGGCGGCAAAATACAGTGCGGAGTTGACCGAGCTTGGCCAAGCGGAGGAGACAATCGACCTGCCGTTGGCTGGGCGACACCAGCAAACCAACGCGAGCTTGGCCAAGGCGGTGGTCGAGCGGCTACAGGCCGAAATGCCGGTGCCGCCTGAAGCGGTGCGCGACGGCTTGGCCAAGGTGCGTTGGCCGGGCCGCCTGCAGGTCGTCCGGCGCGGCGCACAGACGTTGCTGCTCGACGGCGCGCACAACGCCGAGGGCGCGGCGATGCTGCGGCGGGCGATCGCGGAGATGTTTGCCGGCGAGTCGCCGGTGATTATCCTCGGCATGCTGAACGAGAAAGACGGTGCCGGCTTTTGCGCCGAGATGGCCCCGTTGGCCAAGCGCATCCTCTTGTCGCCGGTGGACAGCGGCAACTCGGCCGAGCCGTCGGAATTCGAGGCGCCCTGCCGGGCCGCCAACCCGGCGGCGGCGGTCGAGTTCGCCGAGTCGCTTGGCCAAGCCCTGGAATCGTGCGCCGCCGAGCCGTTCGTCGTCGTCACCGGGTCGTTTTACCTCGTGGGCGAGGCGATGGAACAGCTCGGGCTGGCCCCGGCCCCGACCCAAGCCGAGCTGCGGCTCAACGACTGGGGCACGGCGAGGCTTAGCTGCCGGATTTCGGATTGACTTGGTGGGGCGGAATTGGGCATAAATCGNCGGCCAACGGCGAGGCGCGTTGGTCTATCGGTTAGGACGCCGCCCTCTCAAGGCGGAAAGACGAGTTCAATTCTCGTACGCGCTACCACCTCGCCGACACTGCGGCCGGCACAGTCATGACGCCCTTTCAGATCATCTTCACCCCCGCCGCCGCCGCCGAACTGGGCACACTGCCGAAGGAGCTGCAGCTGGAGATTCTCGGCGAGTTTCGCGGTTTGCCCAACGACGTCCGTAGCGACGAGATGGACAACTTCGGCCGTCTCAACCGCGACGGTCGACATCTGTTCCGCTTCCGGCTCGGGAACTACCGGGTCTACTTTGAGCGGCACGACCTGGGCGTGCTGATTCATCGTATCCTGCACGCGAAAAAACAACTCCGGGATTTTCTGTACCGCAACAAGCTACCGGGAGGCGAGGATCGCGTATTGGAGGATACACCGGAATTCTGGAAGCTGATCGAGTCAGCCAAGTCGACCGCCTGCTAGCTACCGCAGATCCTCGCCCAACTCCACGTTCCAGTAGGCCATGTCAAGAAANTGCCGCCAGCTCTCGTGGTAGTGAAGGCTGAAACGCACCTGCATGAATGGGTGCCAGCGTGGCTTGCGCGGCTGCCGGATTAGGTGCATCCCGGCCTGCTCCGGCGTGCGGTTGGACTTGCGCGAGTTGCACGGTACACAGGAGCAGACGATGTTCTCCCACGAGGTCGGGCCGTTTTGATGCCGTGGCACCACATGATCCAGGTTCAGGTCGCGTGCCTCATTTTTTTTGCCGCAATACTGGCAGGTGTTCTTGTCGCGCTGAAAAATGTTGTGCCTTGTAAACTTGACCTCCTTGCGCGGCACGCGGTCGTACACCAGCAACAGGATGACGCGCGGCAGACGCAGCTTGAGGCTCACTCCGTGGATACTCTCGGTGTCCGGCTCCGCCTCCGAAAGGTCGGCCCACTGGTGAAAACCGAACGTGTTGAAGTCTCCGTCCTCGCTGTGAACGACCTGCGCGTTACCCTCGAAGAGCATCGTCAATGCCCTGCGGGCGGAACAGATGTTCACCGCCTGCCAAAGCCGGTTCAGCACCAGAACCGGTTGATGTAACAACGCTTCCATGGCTGGAAAAAGTGGGCGGGACGCTAGCACGCCGGTTTTGCCGGAGTCAAACCTCAACAATAACAACGATTTTGGCCTTCAATCCGGGCCAAGGCGGTGGTAGTGGGGCGGTGGTTTCAAATGAGAAAAACGACCCTGCTCCTCGTCCTCTGCCTGTTCGCGCTTGGCCAAGCGCAGCTCAATGCGGCCAAGCGGCCGAACATCCTGTTCATGATGTCCGACGACCACGCTTCCGAAGGCATCGGTGCGTACGGTTCTTGGCTAAAGGATTACGTGCACACGCCGGCGATCGATCGATTGGCCGCCGAGGGCATGCGTTTCACCAATGTCTGCTGCAACAACTCCATCTGCTCACCCAGCCGCGCGAGCATCATCAGCGGCCAATACTCCCACGTCACCGGCGCACTCAATCTCGGCTGCGAACTCAAGCCCAACGCCCCAAGCTACATCCGTGAGCTGACGAATGGCGGCTACGAGACCTGCGTCGTCGGCAAGTGGCACATGAAACAGTTTCCGCGCGGCACCAGCGACTACGCCGTGACCGTTGGCCAGGGCAGCTACTTTAACCCCACCCTTCATCGCCCCGACGGAAAGCGCGAAAAATATAAGGGATACTATGCCGACCGTTACACCGACTGGGCGCTCAAGTGGCTCAAGCAACGCGACAAGACCAAGCCGTTCTACCTGAGCCTGCACTTCAAGGGGCCGCACGAATATTTTGAGTACCCCGAGCGCTGGGCCAAGCTGCACGAGGGCGTCAAGATTCNNGAGCCGCCCAGCCTGCACGAAGACATCACCAAGACCAGCCCCCTCCTCAAGGGCAANCATTACTCCGTCATGTACGATGAGGAAGGGCCGAAAAGTTTTTACCTTGTGTACGAGGACTACATCGGCAAGAAGACCGACGACCCGGCCAAGCGGCGTTCGCTCGCTTACCAGCATCTCATCCACAAATACATCCGCTGCGTCGCCGCCATAGACGACAACGTCAAGCGCGTTATTGACCAACTCCGCGCCGAGGGCGTCCTTGACAACACGCTCGTCATCTACACCAGCGACCAGGGCTACTGGCTTGGCCAACACAACATGCACGACAAACGGCTCATCCTCGAGGAGTCCCTCAAGATGCCGCTCATCGTTCGTTATCCNANNGAAATCAAGGCCGGCAGCACCAACACCCGCTTGGGCATGAACATCGACTTTGGGCCGACCATGCTCGACTACGCCGGCGTTGCCATCCCGAGCGTCATGCAGGGCGTCAGCCTCCGGCCCCTGTTGCAGGGGAACACCCCAGCCGATTGGAGAACGTCCATCTTTTACGCCTACTACAATCGGTCACCCAAGCATTGGGGCATCCGAACNGACCGCTACAAACTGATCCGTTTCCCCGACACTGAAGTGGTGGAGTTTTACGACCTGGAGGAGGATCCGCAGGAGATGTACAATCGCGGCTCGGAACCCGGTTACCGAAAACAAATCGCCACCACACAAAAACAACTCAAATCCCTCATGACTGACGTCGGCGTATCCCGGGATTTCCTCATCAAAAAGATGGGCAACAATTCCAAGCTGCCACCGCGCATTCACAAGAAGCGGAAGAAGAAATAGTTAGCGATTTAGCTATCGCGCCTCCTCTAGCCTGGGTTGTAACGAATCGAAGTTCAGGTGGAGTTAACACAAATCATCCTATCGGAGAGACTTGGTCCAATTGATGAATTGCTCGTGCTGGTCGGTTTGGAATCGGTTGGTGTCATCGGGGGATTGCCAGGTTAACGCCGCCTCTGTCTGCTTTGGCTTGGCCAAGCGCACTTGGTTGATTGCCTTTGTGATGGCGTCGTGATCAGCGAAACGATCGCGCTTGGGAGTGACGATCAGAGACGGCTTGGGCAGCACTTGGCTAAGTATGTCGTGATAATCAAAAGGGATGCTGTTTTCCCTGCCGTCAAACCAGCCGAGCCGTGGCTGCAATGCGTGTAACTCCCACAGCCTCCGATTGCCTCCGGTGGCCGCCACTTTGCTCGCATCGCGCAACGGGGTCCATCCGCTAAAACAAGCTATGCCGGCCAAGCGATCGTCCAACGCACCGGTATACATCGCGGTAAGCGCACCGATCGAGTAACCGAGCAGAAAAACACGGTTTTTGTCGAACTTGGGTATCGCAACACTCGAGGCTCCCCTACCCTCAACGGCAAAGCTCACTGCAGCGCGGGCGTCCATNACCATCCGGCCTAACCGGGACCANCGCGGGTGGTNTCGATAAAAGTCGCGCCCCTCCAGCAACCTCAGGCCGAAACCGCATTGGTCGTAGGCGATTACCGCGAAGCCGTTCTCCGCCAGCCGATGGTAAACGGTGGTGCCCTGCACGCCGTAACCCTCGTTGTAGCCGCTGTGGTAGGAGAGCGGATGGAGCCAGATCACCACAGGCATATTGTCCGCTTGGCCTTCCTTGAAAAACAGGTTGCCGCGNACGCCTTGCCCAAAGCGAATCGGCACCCGACGCACACCCTTTGGTGTCCAGCGATCGTGGGTCATCAGTGCCGACTCAGCGGCNGCCAGGAACTCTACTTNATCCGGTGCGGTTAAGTTCTCCGGCGCTTGGCCAAGTGACCACAGGATGCGTTCGCGCACCGTTGCCGCGGGATCGACCGACTTGTCGCTTGGTTTTTGTGTGTCGCTCCACTCCTGCCAATCGAACTCGTGAATCAATTCCTCGGTAAAGTCGCTGCGCTTGGCCAAGCCTCGACCCAATGACAGGTCGATCCAATCAAGATTACGTTGACGATCCGCGCGGNTGACCTGTTCCGGCGGCGATCCGGAAGAGTGGCCACCAGACCGATAGTCGATCCGCAAATTTTGCTCCGCACCGAGCAGGCGATAAACTGAGCGTCCCTCTAAGTACCCCTTTTCCACGGCGAATGTCGGCTCTGAACCATCATTGTGGGCAGTGTGAATGAGACAGGCTCGCGGGGCGATGAGTGCGTACCAACCGTGGGCATCAATTGGCAGTTCGTTTTCGCGGCCGTTGAAATTTCGGAGCGATGGCAGAAACCATTCGCTGGGGAAATCCGACGGCGCCTCGGCNTANGTNTTGCGACTAGTGTAGCGGTAGGGGCAGGACGCGGGNGAACCTGGGCTNCGNGCGACGACGCACGTAATGCGCTCATCGAAAGCACCGGCAATCATCGCCTGTTTGCCGTAACGTGAAAACCCGATGATCGCAATTTTGCCGGGCGCAATTTCGACGGCAGACTGATCACTCAAAAGATAATCAANACANCGACTGGCNANCCAACCCTTGGTGCTGATCTCNGTCCANNTGGCNTTCGGATATTCCTTCCGGATGGTCTGCCAGANACTGTCGTAGCCCGAATAGTCTGCCTCGCGATGGTGACTGTCCACGCCCGGGAACAGGCAGACAGCGTAGCCCCGCTTAAGCGCATCCTCCGCCCAGTATCGCTGATAAAACCGAGGCGCGGTCAGCAGCAACGGAAACCGGCCTTTGCCAGCGGGCACCCAAAGTGCCATCTCAAAGGCAACACGATTCGGCGTGGCCAACGTGACGCGAATTCGCCGCCGAGTAGAACCGTCATCGTGCGCTTTTTCGCTGATGACTTTAGCCCCCGCAATCTTCGGTGTTTCGACAGGAAAACTGCCGATGAAATATTTGATGAGCAAGGAGCGGATTTCCTCACGCCGCTCTTCCCAATCATCGACAACATCGACTTTTCTGCCATTGAGAAACTCAAGCAAAGGTGGCAATTCGGCACGTGAGTACGCTTGGCCAAGCGCCTGCGAATGGCCAACCACCCCAAAAACCAAGCCAAGCGAAACCGTTGTCCAACGGCAGAAAAACAAATCAAACATCATGTCAGAAAACTTATAGCTTGCCCAAGTGCTTGGCCAACGAGAAGTGAATAAAGTTCAACCAGACTAGGGAGCCCTGAACACAAGCATCAGGATCTTAATTGTATTCTTCATGGAGAACCCAGTCTGGCTCTAATTCATAGTGGCGAGGTAGGCAACCAGATCGCGAATCTGTCGCAGGTTAAGAATCGTTTTGGGGTCGGGCATCGTGCCAACGGGTTTCGATTGGGATTTAATTTCGGAGGCGGCAAAGGATTCCCGTGAGTTGTCAGGTAGATTGATGGTTATGCCGTTATCACCCTCACTCATCAACGTACCACTGACCGTGCGCCCATCCGTAAGTTGCACTGTGACGACCCCGTAACCAGGGGCGATTTCGGCCTGTGGATCAACGATGGACTGGAGCAGATATTCGCGCGAATGGCGTTTGGCGATGCCCTCCAAGCTCGGTCCAACCTGTTTGTCGATCTGTTTCAACGCATGACACTTCGAGCATTGGGCCTGTGCGTGGCCGAAAAAGATACTATGACCTTTTTCGGCGTTACCGCCCTCCAGAGCAACGCCATAGCGGGTCATGACACCCTCCTTGTTAATGGAATTTTGATACTGCTCCAGCTGCAACTTGAGCTCCGTGTAGTCACGCATGGCAGTGGTGGCGGTTTCGAGAACTTCCAGCTGGATATCCGGGGCGATTCTCCCCGCGATCAGTTCCTTGACGAGTTGTTCGATGATCGACTTCTTTGACGGCAGCCTTGGCACCATTTTGATCGCCCGCTGCAGTTCAACGGTGTCACCGGAATTTTTGAGTGTCGCCAGCAGGTAGCTATTGACGGCAGACCTCCCCTGTTTAGCCCCCGTCAACTCCTGCGCGGCGACCACTCGAAGTTCAGGAGACTTGGAGTACAGGGCCTTGACACCGACCGAAGTAAACAGGGCGAGATCCTGTTTCCGTAGCCAGCGCAGCCATGCCTTGCGCACGGCGCTCCGTTGTCCTTCGTCCAATACGAAGCCAGCCACTTGATCCCGTTGTGCCTTGTTCGGCTTGATGCTCTGTAATACCGCGATGGCTCGTCGCGAAACCTTGTTGTCAGCGTCATTTGCCAAAGACCAGATTTCAGGGCCAATCGCCGCACTGAGCGCGTCCACGTCACCCGCTGGAATGGGAAAATAACGCCCGTCTATTGGATCCAGTGTCGATGCCTGCGGCCAGGATTGGAGGGCGTAAAGCGCTTCAACACGTAGAGCGCGACCCAGATTTGGAGTGGCCAGGAAACCGGAGATGCGCTTGGCGGAGGCGATGGTGCCGAGGCGACGATTGGCGGCAATTGCACGGACGTTAACCGGGGCCGAATGTTGCGGATCGAGCGCCGCCGCAACTGCGGCAAGGGCCTTTGGGTGCTCCACAAAGGTTTGAGGTGCGGCTTCGTCGTAGATGGTTCGGACGGCGTCACTCATGACTTGTGGTGAAGCATCATTGACAAAGGCCGTCAATTCCTTGACGGCCCGTAGTCGTCTGAGGGCGACGACGGCAGCAATACGCATGGCCTCCGAAGGGTGTCCGGCGTAGGCTTCCAGCTCTCTTGGTGTGGCAACACCGACCAGGCCGGTGACGCCGGCATGGCGCAAAACGGGTTCCTTGTTGTCAGCCGCAACGATCAGTTCGGTGAGGGCGCCCAACGCATTCTTGCTCTTGAGCTTGCCGCAGGCGATGCCGGCCATCAGACGCACGCGCGGCGACGGATCGCGAAGCAGGACAGGTATTCGATTGTCGGGATCAAAGCCAAGCTCGCCTGCCCAACGGGCGGTCTGGGCACGCAGTTCATCACTGTCGTCGGCACACAGAACCGCAAGCAAGTCCCGATCCCTGTGCTTAAGTTGACCCAGTCCCCACAAACTGTGCAGTCGAGGGAGAAACTCGGCCTTGCGATCTGCTGCCAAGACGCGCAGGGCCTTGATCTCACGACGGGCGACAAGTGCAAACTGCGCTTGCTGGCGGATTCGGCGATCGGTGTGGCCAAGAAGTGCAAGCAGTTCAGCAACGGTCTGCTTGTTAAAGCCTTTGGCCAGGATCGCCTTTACCTGGATCATCTTCTGCGTATCGGTGCCTGCCTGCAGGGTCCATAGTTGGCTCATCCCACCACTCGGCCTCCAGAGGGTGAAATAGAGGCGTCCATCCGGTCCAAATGTCGACGTTAACACCTGCCAGGCAAGTCCTTGGATGAGGATGTGATCGCCCTGTCTTTTGAAACCGGCCCCGTCGGCGATCATCCTGAAGGCACGAATATCACCTTTTCCACCCAGGAAAAAATGATCCCTGTAGGCGCCGCCCAGTGCCGTGCCCGGCTGAAACGAGAATGCTGCCGGGGCGTTCCAGCTGTTCTCAATGGCAGGCAGGAGGTGAGAAGGCTGACCCTTGTGAAATGGAACCCACATCTTCTCTGCCAGCCATGGGTTGTAGAGGTCCTCCCGCGCAGCACGAACCAGGGTGGTGTTACGATATTGATAATACATGCGCCATCCCGAGTCTGAACCTTCAGGCAGATAGACAAGGCGCTCCCGCTCCCCTTGGAAATCGGCGTCATGGTCGACGGAAAAGATATTGCCATGGTTATCAAAATCGAAGTACTGGCAGTTGCGCAGACCACTGGCAAAAATCTCGAACTCGCTTCCGTCAGGGTTGCAGCGCAAGATGCAGCCGGAATGCGGGTTACTGACACGCGTCCCCTTTTTTGTCAGGACATCCACACCGCGATCGCCCATGCTCCAATAGAGCTTGCCGTCATAGCCTTGGACAATGCTGTGGAGGTCATGATTGCCGTAGCCGATGTGGGGGGCGAAGCCATGGGCAATGCTCTCCCTGCGATCCGACACCCCGTCGCCATCTGTATCGGTCAACTTCCAGAGATCGGGAATAATCGTGGTGTAGACGTGTCCGTCGATCGGCGTGACGCTGTGGGCAACCCCAGTCAGGACTTTGTTGAAGCCGTCGGCAAAAAGTGTCGCCTTGTCAAACACCCCATCGGCGTTCTCGTCTTGCAGTGTGTAAATCTTCTCGCTGCGCACCGACAAGTCCTTGACGTCCACCTTGCCGTCACCGTTGTAGTCGCCCACTCCCTGGCGAGAGGCAATTTGTCGTGAGTAATTCTCCATTATCCACTGGCGCTTTGCTTTTATGGATATCAGTTCCATGTCCTGTTCGTGTAGGAACGGCGATTGAATAAGGCTGATCTCCTCACGCTGCTGCCGAACAGTCTCGGTGACGTAGACCGTACCGTCGGAACTGATCCCAACCCCCATGATCGGCTCGGGCATGGAATCGCCTCCCATGACAGGCACCGCCAGCAGTCCGTCACGCCCGATCAATGTGCCTGAAACCATGGGCCGCTTGGCGACGACCGCGTCCGCAGCCATATGGGCAGTCGCACTCTGCACCGCCATTGATAGCAGCAGGATCATTAGTTGACTATTAACGATTCTTCCAAAGAATTTTTTTTCTTTGAGCGCAGACGTCCCAACTCGCGTCGATTCTTTAAGAGTCGGTTTTTGGCTCATCAGACATTTTAGTGAGTGGAGTTGGGAGGGAGCTGTGAATGAGTCAGTTCTTGTTATAGACAAGTAGTTTGTTTTCATCTCAGTCCGTCCACCTTTCGAATGAACGATTCCACATCCGATTGGCCGAGCGCAAATCCGCGTTTATTTCTGGGCACGGCCGCTGCTGGTATCCTTCCGAAAATTGATTTTGGTCAATTTGTCCTTCACCGGGTTCAAATGTCGTCCTTTCAAGCGATCCACATCCTTGGCCAGGCGAAACCATTCCTTGGCCATCTCTTCTACTCGTTTTGGATTCTTCGCTGCCAAATCTTGTGTTTCCGTTCGGTCCTCCGCGAGGTTGTACAACTCCCAGCGGCCGAGCTTGGCCGAGACCAGCTTCCAGGGGCCCTGCCGAAGAGCGCGGTCGGTCCCGAAGTGGAAATATAGATTCTCATGTGGTTCACGCTCATTACCCTCGAAAATCGGCAGCAACGACTTGCCCATCAGAGGGTCAATCTTGCGATCGCCGATTTGTTTGGGGTATT
>NYYJ01000017.1 GCA_002686755.1 Verrucomicrobiales bacterium | reverse complement strand
GCGACAGCCTGGACGACGACGGCGCCCTCCTGGCCGGCGTTCTGGGCGATCTGACGCATCGGCTCTTCCAGGGCCCGACGCACGATCTTGAGACCGACAGCCTCGCCCTCGTTGGTGCTTTCCACGCTGTCGAGCTTGGAGATAGCACGGACCAGGGCAACACCGCCGCCTGGTACGATGCCCTCTTCGACGGCAGCGCGCGTAGCGTGCAGAGCGTCCTCGACGCGAGCCTTCTTTTCCTTCATCTCGGTCTCGGTGGCTGCACCGACGTTGATGACGGCGACACCGCCGGCAAGCTTGGCCAGGCGCTCCTGCAGCTTCTCGCGATCGTAGTCGGAGGTGGTCTCCTCGATCTGGCGGCGAATCTGGTTCACGCGGGCCTGGATCTCGGACGACTTGCCGGAGCCCTCGACGACGGTGGTGTTTTCCTTGTCCACCACGATGCTCTTGGCGCGGCCCAAGTCGCTCAACTCGACGGACTCGAGCTTGATGCCGAGGTCCTCGGTGATGCAGCGGCCACCGGTCAGGATGGCGATGTCCTCGAGCATGGCCTTGCGGCGGTCGCCGAAGCCGGGCGCCTTGACGGCGGCGATGTTCAGCGTGCCGCGGATGCGGTTGACCACGAGGGTGGCCAGGGCCTCGCCCTCGACGTCCTCGGCGATGATGAGCATCTGCTTGCCGGTCTTGGCGACCTTCTCGAGCAGCGGCACCATGTCCTTGAGGCTGCTGATCTTCTTCTCGTAGATGAGAATGTAGGCGTCCTCCAGGCGGCACTCCATAGAGTCGGTATCCGTGGCGAAGTACGGCGAGAGGTAGCCCTTGTCAAACTGCATGCCCTCGACCACGTCGAGCGTGGTCTCGATCGACTTGGCCTCCTCGACAGTGATGGTGCCGTCCTTGCCGACCTTGTCCATGGCATCGGCAATAATCTCGCCGACCTCCTCGTCCCAGTTCGCGGACACGGTGGCAACCTGGTTGATCTCCTCCTTGTCCTTGACCTTCTTGGAGGCCTTGTCGAGCGCGCCAACGGCGGCGTCAACGGCCTTCTGGATGCCGCGCTGGATGGCGATCGGGCTGGCCCCCGCGGTGACGTGCTTGAGGCCGCCGCTAAAGATGGCCTCGGCCAAGACGGTAGCCGTGGTGGTGCCGTCGCCGGCGGCGTCACTGGTCTTGCTGGAGACCTCGCGCACCATCTGGGCGCCCATGTTCTCGTACGGATCCTCGAGGTCGATCTCCTTGGCCACTGTGACACCGTCCTTGGTGACCGTGGGGGAGCCGAACTTCTTGTCGAGGACGACGTTGCGGCCCTTGGGGCCTAGGGTTGCAGTCACGGCCTTGGACAGGATGCTCACACCGGCGAGCAGGGCCTGCCGAGCCGCCTCGTCAAACTTCAGTTGTTTTGCTGACATATTCTATTGTTCCTTTCCAAATTGTTATTCAACGATCGCAAGGATGTCATCGGAGTTCAAGATCTTGAGTTCCTTGCCATCAATCTTGATCTCGGTGCCGCCATACTTGCTGATCAACACCTTGTCCCCCTTCTTGACCTCGAAGGGAATCTTGTTCCCCGAGTCATCCGTCTTGCCGGTGCCCAAGGAGAGTACCTTGGCTTCGGTTGGTTTTTCCTTCGCAGAATCCGGGATGATGATACCACCCTCCGATTGCTGCTCCTTGTCCTCGATCGGCTCCACCAGGAGCCGGTCGCCGAGCGGTTTTACTTTCAGTGCCATGTTTGTTTTTTTCTAACTTGCTTTGTTGGTTCCCGCCTCGGGCGGGAAAGTGTGCCGCGCCGGAAAGTCAGGGCCACCCGGCCCCAGCCAAGCGCGGCTAAATTATCGGTCGGCCTTTTCCTCCACGACCTCGGCGTCGATGATGGGCCCCTCGTCTTTCTTGGCCGGCTCGTCCTCGTCGGCCGGGGCTGCGTCGCCGCCCGGCTCCGCGCCGCCGGCTGCCTGGGCTTCCTGAGCGGCCTTGTAAATATCACCGGAGGCGTCCTGCACGACCTGTTGAAGTTTCTCCGTGGCGGCCTTGATCGCGTCGGAGTCGGAGCCTTTCACCGCCTCCTTCAACTCGTTGTTGGCCGCCTCGAGCGCGTTCTTTTTGTCGCCTGAAATCTTGTCGCCGTTCTCCTTGAGCAGCTTCTCCGTCTGGTAGGCCAGGTTGTCGGCGTTGTTGCGCAGGTCGACGTCTTCGCGACGTTTTTTGTCGTCGTCGGCGTGCGCCTCGGCGTCCTGCTTCATTTTCTCGATGTCCTCCTCCGAGAGGCCGCTGCTGGCGGTGATGGTGATCTTCTGCTCCTTGCCGGTGCCAAGATCCTTGGCGTTGACGTTGAGAATGCCGTTGGCGTCGATGTCGAACGTCACCTCGATCTGCGGTGTTCCCCGGGGCGCTGGCGGGATCTCCGTCAACTGAAATTTGCCGATGCTCTTGTTGTCGTTGGCGAACTCGCGCTCGCCCTGCAGCACATGAATGTCCACGGCCGGCTGGCTGTCGGCGGCGGTGGAGAAGATTTCCGATTTCTTGGTCGGGATGGTGGTGTTCCGATCGATCAGCTTGGTCATCACCGCCCCCATCGTCTCGATGCCAAGCGAAAGCGGCGTGACGTCCAGCAGCAGCACATCCTTCACGTCCCCCTTCAGGACGCCGCCCTGNATCGCCGCGCCGACCGCGACCACCTCATCCGGGTTGACCCCCTGGTTGGGCTTCCTGCCGATGGCCGCCTCGGCGGTCTCGACCACCTTGGGCATCCGGGTCATTCCGCCAACCAGGACGAGATCCTTGATGTCGCTTGCGCTGACTTCTGCATCCTTGAAACAGGCCTCCACCGGCCCGAGTGTGCGCTTGAACAAATCGTCGCACAACTGCTCGAGCTTGGCCCGCGACAACTGCATGTTGATGTGCTTGGGGCCGCTGGCGTCCGCCGTGATAAACGGCAGGTTCAGGTCGTAGCTTGTGGAACTGGAGAGCGAAATCTTGGCCTTCTCGGCCTCTTCCTTGATACGCTGCAAGGCATCCGGCTGGGTTCGCAGATCCATGCCGTTCTCCTCCTTGAACGTGTCGAGCACCCAGTCGATGACAGCGTTGTCCCAGTCGTCACCGCCGAGTTTTGTGTCGCCGTTGGTTGCCTTCACCTCGAACACCCCGTCGCCGATTTCCAGCACCGAGATGTCAAACGTGCCGCCGCCCAGATCATACACGGCGATGTTCTGGTCGGTTTTCTTGTCGAGCCCGTACGCCAGCGAGGCTGCCGTCGGCTCGTTTATGATCCGCAGCACATCCAGACCGGCGATCTTGCCGGCGTCCTTGGTCGCCTGGCGCTGCGTGTCGTTGTAATAGGCGGGAACAGTGATGACGGCCTCGGTGATCGTTTCGCCCAAGCGCATCTCGGCGTCCGCCTTGAGTTTGCTCAAAATCATCGCGGATACCTCGGGCGGACTGTACTGCTTCGCCTCCCCGGCGACCTCCACCTCGACGGCGGCATCCCCGTTGGCTGCCTTCACGACTTTGTACGGCACCCGCTCGGCCTCCGAGCCGATCTCATCGAATTTGCGGCCCATGAACCGCTTGATGGAGAAAATGGTGTTCTTGGGATTGGTGACGGCTTGGCGCTTCGCCGCATCACCCACCAGTCGCTCGCCATCCTTGGTAAATGCCACGACCGACGGCGTAGTCCTGCGGCCCTCGGAGTTCTCAAGAACGAGCGGTTCCCCGCCGTCCATAACAGACATGCAGCAATTCGTCGTTCCTAAATCTATGCCTAATACTTTTCCCATAACAATGCCGCCACCCTTGAGCAACCAAGATGCCAAGCGCCAATTAAAGATCGCAACATGCTGAATATAAATATGTTAACAAGAAATCCACCTCGCCAAGTGAATGTGGTTTTTCGGGACAAGTGTGTCACAATGTCGCTATCGTTGGCTTCTGAAGTTGGCGCGCGTCCCGCCTTGGGCTTGGATTCACAACCGCGCTTGGCCAAGCGCTGGACCGCTTATTCGCCGCCGAATGGGTTGGTTGAATCGCCCGAGGATTCGTCGAATGGGTTGTCTTCCGAATCGCGCTTGGCCCGGGTTTTCTTTCGCTTGGCCTGTTGCGGTTTTGGCGGCTTCGGCGCGAGGACCGGGGAACACATCAAATACACCCACGGCACGACCAAGTGCACTCCCCAAACGATCAACAGGGCCACCAAGTCGAGCTGCTTCAGGCTGTAAAGCACGATGCCGACAGTCATCACCAACGCGCCCGGCAATTGAGCAGCGACTGCGATCTTCCGCGCGCCCACCCAGTCCACCCGGTTAACGGAGAACACCTTGACCGGAAACGCGTACAGCAAACCAAGCGCGGACCAGGCGATCAGAAGGACGACCACGACCAGCAGGCCAAGCCCCGCCAGCACCATGTGGGAACGCGCCCCCCACCACGGCTCAAGCTCGGTTTTGTTGAATGACCATATCCAGCCCTTGGGATACGGCAGCGGCAGCAGGCCCAGCCCGAGGCTGCTGCCAAACTGCAGATTGTCCGGCCCGAACGCCAGCACGAGATCGGCCGACTCCACGACATTGGAGAACCCTCCGGGGCGGACATCGATCCGCATGAACGGCCCCTCCTGCTCCACCACGGCCCCGCTTGGCCAAGCGAGACGACCGCCGCGAATCTCCCCGGTCGCTGGCATATGCTGGATCGACTTGTCGATCACCGGCACCCAGGCCTGCTGGACAAACCAGACCACCGTCGCGGCGACCATCAGCGCGAAGACCAATTCCACCGTCAGCAACCGCCAGCGGCTGGCCACGGCAAACCGGGCCACGCCGCCGAATGTCAACGGCTGCCAAGCCTCCTTCGGTCGATTATCCGCCACTACGCCGGCACGCTACCCGTGGGCAACCGGCCGGGAAACCCAAATTCGTGTCCGACCGGTCATTATTGGCCAAAACTCCAAAAAAACAGCCCATCCCGATTGGCTTTTGCACTTGACGCTGCTCGGCTGGAACGACTAGCCTGAAGCCGGTTGCCACCTCCGGGTGTCAGCGTGGTTAGTCAACTCGGTTGAGAGGAAGTGAAGTCGGAGAGCAATCTGCCGGCTTTTTTGTTCGGCACGAACGGTACTGAGCCTGTCGAAAAACGAAAACGATGAATGCGGAATTTATAGCCAGCATGGAATATTGGGAGCGCGAGAAGGGTCTCGATCGGGAGATTCTCATCAGCGCTGTCGAAGACGCAATGGTCTCTGCGGCCAAGCGGGCGGTCGGCCCCGCCCGGGAGTTGCGGTGTGAAATCGACCGCAAGGATGGCGACATCCGCGCCTTCGCCTCCCTGATCGTGGTTGAAACGGTCACCGACAAGCAGAGCGAAATCAGCCTCGAGTCGGCCAAGCGCCATAAGCCGGACGTTCAACTGGATGAAGAACTGGAGGTCGAGGTCACCCCGAAAAACTTCGGCCGGATCGCCTCGCAAAATGCCAAGCAGGCATTGATGCAGGCCATTCGCCGCGCGGAAAAGGCTTTGGTGTACTCCGAGTTCAAGGATCGCGTCGGCGACATCGTCAGCGGCGAAGTCCGGGGGTTCGACCGCTCGGACGTCCTCATAGACCTGGGCAAATTCGAGGCCCTGCTGCCCAACCGCGAGCGTGTGCCCACCGAGGAATACCAGCGGAGCGAACGCATCCGTTGCCTTGTGAAAGCCGTACAAGGCTCGGACAGCCATTCAGAGATCATCCTCTCTCGCCGGGACACCGACTTTGTGCTCAAGCTGTTCCAACTGGAGGTCTCCGAGATCAACGACGGCACGATCGAGGTCAAGGGAATCGCCCGCGAACCCGGTTTCCGAACCAAGCTCGCTGTGCACTCGAGGGATGAAAAAGTGGATCCCGTCGGAGCCTGTGTTGGCCTACGCGGCCAACGGGTGAAAAACATCGTTAGGGAACTCAACAACGAGAAAATCGACATCATCCGCTGGGATACCGACATCGAGACGTACGTGACCAACTCCCTCGCCCCGGCGCAGCTCAAGCGGCTAGAGATCGATCACGACAAAAAACGGGCGCACATCCTTGTTGACCCCGATCAACTCTCGCTGGCCATCGGCCGCCGCGGCCAAAACGCCCGGCTCACGAGCATCCTCACCGGGTGGCAGATCGACATCGACCCCGAGGAGGAGGTCCGCGTCGGGTTCGAGGAACAGGTCGCCGGAGCCGTCGAGGCGCTGGCCGCCATTCCCGGAATCGAGAAGGAGCAAGCCGATGCCCTCGTCCACGCAGGGTTGCTGACACTGGATGCATTGGTCGGTGTCGAGGCGGGAGACCTCGCGGAGATTCCGGGACTCGCGGACCATGCNGAGNCAGTGCAGGCCGCCGCCCGCGCNGAGAANGAACGCCGTGCNGGCTCAANCCCNAACCCGTTGACGGGTGANNCGCCTGCCGCNGAGGAACCGACAGAGCCCGCGGAANATTCAGNCCCCGAANCCGGGGCCGCTGAAGAGGCCACCCCGACGAAGGAAGCCGAGTAACCGGGGAGCACCCCGGCGCTTGGCCAAGCGGCCGTTCCGCTTGGCCAAGCGCAACCAGATGACTTTTTATGCCCGTTCGTATTTACGAGATTGCCAAAAAGGCGGGAATCCCCAGCAAGGATGTCCTGGCCAAGGCCAAGGAGTTGGGAATCACCAACGCGAAGGTCGCCTCGAGCACCCTCGACAAGATCACCGCCGAGTACCTCGAGGAACAAATCTCCGGCACACCGGAGCCCGAGCCGGCTCCCGATGAAGCCCCGGTCGCGGCCGAGCCGGTGATCATCACCGCACCCGCCGAGGAACCGGAGGAGGTGAAGGAAGAGGATGCAGCCGAGCCGGAAGAGGCGGAAGATACCGCCGAGGAACCGGATGCGGAAGAAGAGGAGGAGCCTAGCGACCTCGGCAAAAAGGTGGGCTTCATCGAGCTGGGCAACATGCCGGTGCGCCCGGCAGTGCGGGAACGCAAAAAGAAAAAAGAGAAGCCTGCCAAGAAACCGGCCAAGGGCAGCGAGGCCAAGCCGGGCGCTCCAACACCAGCCCATGCGCCGGGCAAGCCGAAATACGACGTGCCGGCCGATGCGCCATTGATCGCCATGAAGCCGCCGATCATCGTCCGCGACCTCGCCGAGGAGATGAAGCGCAAGCCGTTCCAGTTGATCGCCGACCTGATGGCGCTCAATGTTTTTGCCAACATCAATCAATCAATCGAGGAGCCGGTCGCTCGTGAAATCTGCGCCAAGCGCGGTTTCCGATTCCGGCTCGAGCGCCGCGAACGCGGAGCCGGCCTCGTCAAGGTCTCGACCCGGAAGAAGGTCGTGCTCGACGCCGAGGACAGCGAGGAGGATTTACAGCCGCGCGCGCCGGTGGTCACCATCATGGGCCACGTTGATCACGGCAAGACCACGCTGCTCGACGTCATCCGCCACTCGAACATCACCGCCGGAGAGGCCGGCGGCATCACCCAGCACATCGGCGCCTACACGATCGACGTCCCCCACCCCGAGCACCCGAAACAACTGGAGCAAATCACCTTTCTCGACACGCCGGGCCACGCCGCCTTCAGCGCGATGCGTGCCCGCGGTGCCAACGTGACGGATATCGTCATCCTCGTCGTCGGCGCGGACGACGGCATNATGCCGCAGACGATGGAGGCGTTGAGCCACGCGCAGGCCGCCGAGGTACCGATCATCGTGGCCGTCAATAAGATCGACCACCCAAGCGCCAACCCAACCCTGGCCCGCACGCAGTTGCAGGAAAAGGGAGTCGTCTGCGAGGAATGGGGCGGCGAGACGATTTTCGTCGATGTCTCCGCATTGAAAAACACCAACGTCGACAAGCTGCTCGGCATGGTGCTGCTGCAGGCCGAGGTGCTCGAGCTCAAGGCCAACCCGAACCGCAAGGCGGTCGGCAACGTCGTCGAGTCCGGCATGGAGGCCGGCGGTCCGACCGCCACGCTGCTCGTCCGCAAGGGCACGCTGAAGGTCGGCGACGTCATGGTTTGCGGCAACTATTTTGGCAAGGTGCGCGCGCTGGTGGATCACGCGGGCAAGCGCATCAAGCAGGCCGGCCCCTCCTCCGCCGTGAAGGTGCTGGGTCTCAACGGCGTGCCCGGCGCCGGGGCCGAGTTCAACATCCTGCCCAACGAGAAGGAGGCCCGCGGTGTCTGCGAGGAGCGCGAGACCAAGGAGCGGGACGAAGCCGTCTCGAACCGGCGCAAGATGACCCTCGAGTCGCTGTTCAGCCAGACCAAGGCCGACGAAGACAAAACCCTCAAGCTGATCATCAAAGCCGACACGCAAGGCTCGGTCGAGGCGATCGTCGACTCAATTAACAAGATCGACTCGGCCAAGGTGCAGGCTGAGGTCGTCCATTCCGGGGTTGGCTCCATCTCCGAGTCGGACGCCACGCTGGCCAGCGCCTCGGACGCGGTCATCCTCGGCTTCCACGCCAAGATCGACACCGGCGTTGGCGACGTGGCCAAGCGCGAGGGCGTCCAGATCAAGCTTTACGCCATCATCTATGAGTTGATCGACGAGGTGAAGGAGGCGATGGCCGGCCTGCTCGACCCGTTGATGAAGGATGTCGTCACCGGCCAGGCGGAGGTGCGCCAGATTTTCGAGTTGAGCAAGGGCGGCAACGTCGCTGGCTGCGCCGTCACCAGCGGCAAGATCGTGCGCGGCAAGATGCGCGTCACCCGCAAGGGCGACCTCGTGTACGAGGGCATCTCCCACACGCTCAAGCGGTTCAAGGACGAGGTCAACGAGGTGCGCTCCGGCATGGAATGCGGCATCCGGCTCGACGGCTTCGACGACTTTAAGGAGGGCGACATCGTCGAGTGCTACACGCAGGAGAAGGTCGCCCAGTCACTGTAAACCCCCGCCCGCCCGGCCATGCCCAACCTGCGCCACATGCGCGTGCGAGAACTGCTCAAGCGGGAGCTCAACGAGATTTTCCGGCGCGAGTTCCCGGTCGAGCTTGGCCTCGTCAGCGTCAGCGAGGTGGGTGTATCGAACGACCTCCATTCCGCCACCGTCTTCGTCTCCTCCATCGGCGACGAGCCGGCCCAGCGCAAGGCGTTTCGCGCCGTCCGCAAGGCGGCCGGGAAAATCCAGGCCCAGCTTGGCCAAGCGGTCGAGCTGCGCTACACGCCCCGGCTGAAATTTACACTAGACCAAGCCCGCTCCCGGGGAGACCGGGTGCTCCACATCCTCGACGAGATCGAGAAAGAATCCCCGCTTGGCCAAGCCGATGACGAAGGCCCGACTGAAAACGATTGACCGGATCCTCGAGATCCTCGGCGAGAGCCACACCATCGCCGTCTGCAGCCACATGCGGCCGGACGGCGACTGTATCGGCTCNACGCTTGGCCTGGCGCTGGCGCTGCTNGAGCAGGGCAAGGAGGTCANCTGCTGGAACCAGGATCCCGTCCCGGCCAAGCTGCGGTTTCTGGACCCGGACCAGCTCATCCAGACGCCGCGACCAATCAAGCGGGCGTTTGACTGCGTCGTCGCCGTGGACGCCGCCAGCATCGACCGGCTTGGCACCGCGGAGAAGCACATCGCCAACCGCAAGACGCTCATCAACATCGACCACCACGCAAGCAACACGCGGTTCGGCGACGTGAACTGGATCGCCAGCAAGGAGCCGTCGAGCGGCGAACTGGTCTACCAGCTCATCCGCAAGGCCGGCTGGGAGATCACGCCCCGCATCGCCGACTGCCTGTTCACCGCCATCTCGACCGACACCGGCTCGTTCCAGTACCCCACCACCCTGCCGGCGACCTACTACGCCGCCGGCAACCTCGTCAAACAAGGCGCCGACCTAGCCACCGTGTGCGACGAGGTTTACCAGTCGTACCCCCTCTCCCGCGTCAAGCTGCTCCGGCACGTCTACAACAAGTTCCGCCTCACGCACGACAACCAGATCGCCTACTTTTGGCTGAAGGAGGAGGACTTCGCCCGCACCGGCGCCACCGCCAGCGACACCGAGGGGCTGATCGACCACGTCCGCGCCATCGAACCGGTCGTCGTCGCCTGCGTGTTTGAGGAGTTGGAGCCGGAACTGACCCGCATCAGCCTCCGTTCCAAGGATAAAAATGTGAACGTGAGCGACATCGCTGGGGAGTTCGGCGGCGGCGGACATCAAGCCGCGGCCGGGGCGCGAATCGCCGGCCGGCCGATGGGTGTGCAGCGACGCGTCGTCGCCGCCATTCGCCGTGCGCTGGACGAGCGGCCGTCATGAGCATGAAGGAGTTCAACGCACTGGACGGCGCGCTCCTCATCGACAAGACGGCCGGCCCAACCTCGCACGACATAGTCGACACCGTCCGGCAATGCTACCGCATCAAAAAGGTCGGCCACTGCGGCACGCTCGACCCGGCCGCCACCGGCCTGCTCGTCCTGCTGCTTGGCCGGGCCACCAAGCTGTCGGAGAAACTGATGGCCGACGACAAGGTGTACGTCGGCTCCATCAAGCTCGGCGAAACCACCAACACCTACGACGCCGAGGGCGAGATTGGCGAAACCAAGCTGGTGCCCGACCTCGCCCTCGAGGCGCTGCAGGTGGCTGCCAACGCCTTTCTCGGCGACCAGATGCAACTCCCACCGATGGTCAGCGCCATCAAGATCGACGGCACACCGCTGCACAAACTCGCCCGCAAGGGCGTTGAGGTCGAGCGGCGCAAACGGTTCATCCACCTGTACAAATTTCTCATCAGCGCATACGAACCACCGTACGCTTGGTTCAAGGTCGCCTGCACCAAGGGCACCTATGTGCGCTCGCTCGCGCATGACCTTGGCCAGGCGCTCGGCTGCGGCGCGCACCTGGCCGGGTTGCGCCGGACGATCTCCGGCCGGTTCAAGGTCAGCGCCGCCACCCGGCTCGAGGAATTGCCCGCCCTCTCGCCGGACGACTTGGCCAAGCGCGTCGTGCCGATACTCCAGCTATCCGCCTCCGCCGAGTCATGAAACATCTCGACCAACCGGCAGACCTGGGCAACGGCGACCGCAAAGTTTGCCTCGCGATCGGCATGTTCGACGGCGTGCACCTTGGCCACCAGCAGGTGCTGCGACAGGCCATCGAGGACAGCCACCAACACGAGGCGTTGTCCGTCGCGGTCACGTTCGACCGGCATCCCGCCACCGTCATCGCCCCCGACCGTGCCCCCGCCCTGCTGCAAACCCGCGCCCAGCGGCTCCGCGCCATCGAGTCGCTTGGCCTCGACGCCGCGCTGGTCATCCGGTTTGAAGAGGCGTTCTGCCGCAAACCGGGCGAGACGTTCATCCGCGAACTGGCCACCGGCTTCGGGGACATCCACAGCATCTGCGTCGGCACGAACTTTGCCTTTGGCCACCGGCGCGACGGCAACGTCGAGCTGCTCCGCGCGCTTGGCCAAGCGCTTGGCTTCCGCGTGCACAGCCTGCAGGCCGTGGCGCTCGACGGCCAGTCGGTCAGCAGCACACGCATCCGCGATGCCGTGCGAGACGGCCAACTCAACGTCGCCGGGCAGATGCTCGGCCGCACCTTCGCCATCGAGGGCGGAGTCATCGAGGGCGACGGACGCGGACGCGAACTCGGCTTTGCCACCGCCAACCTCGACACCCGCGGCCTAGCCCTGCCCCCGAACGGCGTCTACGCCGCGCACGCCCGACTTGACCAGGCGACACACCGCGCCGTGCTCAACATCGGCCAGCGCCCCACCGTGGCCGCGCCGGACGCCGCGACGCAGGTCGAGGCGCATCTGCTCGACTTCAACGCCGACCTNTACGGCCAAANGCTCGAGTTGGAACTGGTNGANCGGCTGCGCGACGAACAGCGGTTCGGCTCGGCCGCCGANTTGGCCGCGCAGATCACGCGCGACATCGAGCACGCCCGCACCTTGTTTTAAGTTCGATTTTTTTTAATACTCCGCCGCCCATGAACGCAGGGATCACCGCCATCAACGAGGAAGTCGAGCGCGCCAGTGCCTTCGTGCAGCCGCTGCTCGGGGAGATGGGCAAGGTCGTCGTCGGGCAAAAGACGCTCGTCGAGCGGCTGATCATCGGCCTGCTCGCCAACGGCCATGTGCTGCTCGAGGGCGTGCCCGGCCTGGCCAAGACGCTCTCGATCAAGTCGCTCGCCCACTGCATGAACGCCCAGTTCGCCCGGCTACAGTTCACGCCGGACATGCTCCCGGCCGACGTCGTCGGCACGCAGATTTACAACCCGCAGTCCGGCAGCTTCACAACGCGGCAGGGGCCGGTATTCGCCAACCTCGTGCTGGCCGACGAGATCAACCGCGCCCCGGCCAAGGTGCAGAGCGCGCTGCTCGAGGCGATGCAGGAACGGCAGGTCACCATCGGCGAAAAGACCTACCCGCTGCCGGAGCCGTTCCTCGTGCTGGCCACGCAAAACCCGATCGACCAGGAGGGCACCTACCCGCTGCCGGAGGCACAGGTCGACCGGTTCATGCTAAAGGTGAAAATCACCCACCCGGATCGCGACGAGGAACGCCAGATCCTCGACCTCATGGGCCGCACCAGCGCCGCGCCGGAGACGCAGCAGGTCGTCACCGTCGACGACATCCTCGAGGCCCGCGACGTCATCAACAACATTTACACCGACGACAAGGTCAAGGACTACATCGTCGACATGGTCTGTTGCACGCGCGACCCGGAGCCATACGGCATCGACGTCGCCGACTTCATCCAACTCGGCGCCTCGCCGCGGGCCACCATCGCCCTCACGCTGACGGCCAAGGCGCACGCCTTCCTGCGCGGGCGCGGTTTCGTCACGCCGCAGGACGTGAAGAGCGTCGCGCAGGATGTCCTGCGCCATCGAGTGGCCGTCACCTTCGAGGCCGAGGCCGAGGAGAAAAACGCCGAAACCATCATCCAAAAAATCCTCGACGAACTCCCCGTCCCGTAAACCAAGCGCTTATCCAAGCGGTTCCCATCGAGGGGCCGTTTGCATTGACAACGGTTACGGCTTCGTTGAGCGTCCCGCCCACACAGTACGCCAATCAAACCGGCAACCTGTACCTTGAACACGACCCGCTCCCGATCCGATGACCGGCTGGCTCAAGAATTACTCCCCGCAACGCTTCCTGATTTCCTTCGCGCTGGCAGCGTTTGTCGGCCTAATGGCGTCAGTCGCCTCGGAGGTGTTCGTGCTTGGCATCGCGTGGATCAACGAGGTGCTGTTCGTAGCCCCGCATGCGCGCGAGTTTGCCGATTCCGCCGTGCTACTCCCATGGTTCACAGTACTGGCTCCAGTTGTGGGCGGCTTGATTGTCGGCGGGCTGCTGTTGCTCCTGCGCGGCAACCGGCCGCACGGTATTCCGGATGTCATATTCTTGTCCCAAACCGGCGACAGCCACATTCCTGTCCGCACTGGACTGCTGACCACGTTCACCAATTTCACCTCGATCGGCTTTGGCGCGTCGGTCGGCATGTACGGCCCGTTGGCAAGCCTGGGCGCATTCGTCGGCTCGCTTCTGGCCAAAGTTACCGCAGACCACCGGCGGTTGGGCGTGATCGCAGTAGCGTGCGGAGTATCGTCAGCCATCTCGACCGCTTTCAACGCGCCAATCGCCGGTGTGATCTTTGCCCACGAGGTCATACTGCGCCACTACTCCATCCGCGCCTTTGCGCCAGTGACTATTTCCGCCTACGTTAGCCAGGTGATGGCCACGGAGGTTTTTAACCGCCCACGCCTGCTCGAGGTTGGCGAGGTCAGCATTCAGCACGCGTACGAATACTGTGCCTTTCTGTTTGTGGGCGTCGTTGGGGCTGCAGTGGCGATCTTTTACATGCGCAGTGTGCTCATGTCTGAAAAACTTGCCGGCAAACTCAAACTACCTATCTGGATCAAGCCGCCCTTGGCAGGTCTGGTACTTGGACTGATCTGCCTTGGTGTGCCGGAATTGCTGGGGGTTGGTCTAGATACAACCAAAGCTACTCTCAATATTGAGCAGGTTCGCGCCGGCAACCTCGATTACATCACCGGCATGACTACTATGGAGTCGGTCATCGATGCCAATGCCAAGGAATTCGTTCTAAAGGCAATTTTTCTGCTCGTTGTGTTATGCATAGGCAAGTCATTGATGACCGGCTTCTGCCTCGGGATGGGTTTCTGTGGAGGGGTATTTAGTCCTGCTCTTTTTATCGGAGCGACTTTTGGAGCGCTGTTCGGCCTAGCACTTGAGACGCTCGTTCCCGGCTCACTTAACCTCTCCTTCTACGCAATTTGCGGTATGGGCGCCGTGACCAGCGCCGTCATCGGCGCTCCGATCTCGACCATCCTCGTCGTGTTCGAACTCACAGAAAACTACGACCTGGCCAAGGCAGTGCTCATCAGCGTCGTATTCTCGAACATCATCTGTTCGAGGCTCTTTGGCCGCTCACTGTTCGATGTCCAATTGCTCGCGCATGGATTCGACTTTTCACTCGGCAAGGACAAAGTCGTTCTGCAGCAAAAAACCATTCGCGACTATGTCACGCACGAGTTTGTGAAGGTCTCCCCCGAAACACCGTGCAACCAGGCACTCGACCGCCTCCTGGCTGCCGACCAGACCGAAGGCTACATTGTCAGCGAAACGGACACCTATCTTGGCCAGATAACTGTTAATGAGTTGCTTCAAATTCAACGTAATCCGACTAAGCCCGATCACGCTGTCGGCGACCTCGCGCAACACGAACAGATCACGCTCACCGACATGACCTCCATTTTTTCAGCGATGAAAAAAGTCGAGGACTTTGTCGGCGAAAGTGTCCCGGTCGTCAGCGCCAAGGATCACCTCAAACTCGTCGGCGTCATCCCCGAAGGCAATATCTTCAAGGCCTACTCTGACGCCATCAGTGAAATCCGCCAGGAGGAATACGGCGACAGTTAGGCCTGCTTGACACGGAACACTCCCTCCTCGCCGGTTGCATCGACCTGCGAATCCGCAATGACGAGTCGGTGCTTGGCCAAGCGCTTGGCCAAGGTTCTCTCCGTGTGGCGATATGAAAAAAAGAGGCGAACGGTTTGCCCGGCGGTGAACTCGATGGACTCGCCTGCGACGCTCAACACGACCGACTCTGAAAACTCGAAATCGGCAATGATCCGCAACAATCCGTCAACCTCCTCAATCCCAAATCGCAACTGTCCCGCAGTCCGCGGCACTCCCAATCCCTCCAAAAACGACAGCAACCAATCACAAGTCTCGGCGTTATCATACTGTGGCAGAACAGTTTCCACCCCGCACCGATAATCGTNGCCGGGCGCGAGATTGGCGCTGATCAGCAGTTGGTCGCCGTCGCGCAGCAGNGCGGCCAAGCGCGGCAGAATCACNTCCGGCTCAAGGTTCGGGATCATCCCAAAGAANGTGAACANTNGCTTGGTTTCCGNCNAAACGATCGTATCGAGCAATTGGNCAAGGTCAGGCGCGTTNGCCAAGTCGCACACAATCGGGTGGATGCGCTCAAGCGGCAACTCNGCCGCTGCNGCCTCGCGCGCCACCTGCACCATTGCTCGGCTAACATCGCACGGCACGTAATCGACGATCGGGTGAATTGACTTTAATGTGGCCAGGCACCGTGTGTCCTTTTGACCGCCGCCGCAACCCAAGCCAACGAGGCAAACCGNCCCGCCCGGCGCTTGGCCAAGCGAGNCAAACGCCTGATCGTAAATCGACTGCACCCCGGCATCCGTTCGCGACGGCGAATGCGCCCGGTGCACCGCCAGCCACTTTTGCGTCTGCCGTTCGCCGTCNTACAAAAACCGGGGCGGCACTTGGCCAAGCCGGAGCNCGTCGAGCAACTGCCGCTGAACGGCATCCGGCGCTTGGCTGGGATGAATGATCACAGTTGTCAGCGTTCGTCTAAAGCGACTTTTTAACCTGCTTTAGCTGATCGGCCTCGGGGCGGTTTTTGTAATAATCATCCAGCGGGTAGCAGCCGCTGACCAGGCCGTTGCGCGGGGCGGTGGTGCAGTCGCTGAATGTGCGGCAGATGCGCTTGGGCGTCAGCGCGCCGTTGGCCATCGCGTCGGGGAGCATGTCCGGGTAACTCAAAACCATCCGCCCCAGTCCGACAACATCGACCCACCCTTCGCTGACGAGGCGCTGCGTCACGTGCGGCAAAAAATCCTGCAAGTAGCTGTAGGCGCACCCGGCAATGGCGAGGTCGGCGGGTGCCGACTCGCGGAGTTGTCTCACGACCTGAACCTGCCGCTCAACATCAACAAGCGGATCGTGCGCCGGCTGGTAACCGTCCGAAGGCGGATAGGCGGCGGGACGCTGGATGTGCGGGTTGTAATACGGCGAACCGGCGCTGAGGCTGACCAGTTTGACCCCCAAGTCGGCGCACAGTTTCACGAACTGCTTCGGCTCCGTGAGATCCACCTGCAGCGGGTTGGCGGGATCCAGCCCGAACCCATAATGGTACGGAAGGCAGTGGGAGAAATCGTCCGGGACGCCGGGGCCAAGTTTGCCCGGCTGCGCCCGGGTTGGATCAGCCCGGAACGGCACGAAGTCGAACGCGCTCACTCGAACGATCACNTCNATGTCGTTCCCGTCGGAGCGGATGCCGTCGATTATCTCGCGCAGGATGCGGGTGCGGTTCTCAAACGAGCCGCCGTACCGGCCGGGCCGCGTGCGGGCGCTGAGAAATTCGTGCAGCAAATAGCCGTGACAATGCTTGAGGTCGACGAAGTCCGCCCCCGCCCCGGCGGCGAGCCGAGCGGCGCGGACGTAGTCGCCGATAAGACCGGCGATCTCGTCGTCGGTCCAAATCTGGTCGTTGCTGGTAACGTGAAATTTCGCGTCGAGGATTGGATGCCGATAGGCGACTCGCGGCTCGAATTTGGTTTTCTCGTTGGGTCGGCAGAAGCGTCCCGAGTGCGTGAGCTGAAAGCCGATCGCCAAGTCATCGGTTGAACCGTATCGATTGGCATGCGCCGCGATCAACGTGTCTCGCAACCCGGCGATGGCGGATTGGTTCTCCTCGTTGAGGATGAGTTGGTTTGGATTGGCTCGGCCGTCGGGGCGCACAGCCATCGCCTCGCCACCGAGGATGAGCTTGGCCCCGCTCTCGCCGAAGCGGCGCCAGCGACGGGTCATCTCGTCGGTCACGCCGCCGGTGGTGGTGCCGTCCCAGCCCTCCATCGGGTGGATGGCGATGCGGTTGCCAGGTGTTTTGCCGCCGAGGGTGCTGCGGTCGAGCGGCTTGGCCAAGGGCGACTCGCCGGCGGGCAGAATCACGTCGTCGCACGGCAGGTCGAGGCCAAGCGATGCGGCGTGGTCGCGAAACGCCTGCGGGGTTTTCAGCGACGGGATGCGCGTTAGTTTGAACGGCTCGGCCACGCTTGATCAGTAGTCGAAAAAGGTGAGATAGCATTCGCCGTGCGCCTCGCGGAGGAGCATCAGCGCCAGTTCGCGGGCGTGGTAGTCGCCCCACATCGAGCTTTCGCCGCACGGGATTTTGCGGCCGCGCGGGACGTGATCCCAGCCGTTGGGTCGATGATAAACCGAGTGCAGCAACAGGCCCTGGTGCCGGGTATCCGTGGAGAGATACGGTGCCTGCAACAAGGTGTAGGCGATGGTCAAGCCGGCCTGCCGGTAGCGNGTGCCNTCNNCTTTTTTNCCGGTGTTGANNAGNTAGTTGCCCANNCGNANCAAGCCCTGNGCCGCGATCGCCGCCGCNGAGGANTCNACCGGCTCNAAGTNGTTGTGCGGGTTNGAGCGCTTGGCCAAGTAGNNGCCNAGNCGNTGCAGTTNCGGCGCGNCGGTGTCCCAGGCGGGNACNCCNTCGGTGCAACTGTTGGCGATGTAAAAATCGGCGGTGGCGGTGGCCGCCTTGAGCAGCATAGCGGTCAACTTGCGCCGGCCTCCGAGCGGTTTGAGCGCGGCATCCGTGAGCGTGCGGAAAAACTCGAGCTGTTCCGCGTAGCCGCAGACTGCCCAGGCCAGGCCTCGCGTCCATGTGCTGAACGGCGAGTAACCCTGCTGCGAATTCGGGCAGCGGTAGCTGCCATCGTTCAGGTTGAAAACACTCTCGTGCGCCGTTCGGCCGCGCACGTCGTACGCATCGCGGCCGTCGCCGTAATAAACCCCGTACGCCGCTGTTGCCCCGGCGTGCTGCACGAGCCGGCCAAGCAGTGAGATTTTGCGGTCCCGCTCACCCATCAGCGCGTGACCAAGCTGATGAGCGACGGCGAGCGAGCGGAGCGAGCGGATTGTATCGATGAACAGCGAATGCGGCCCGTTGAACGAGTAAATGTAGCCGCCGCTCGGGATGCCAGTCCAGCGCGCCGCCTGCACGGCACCGGAGACCTTTAGCGCCAGTTCGTAAAACTCCATCTCGCTCGGGTCGTGGGCGAGTTTCCCCTCCCGCATGAGTCGGCGCAGGTTGCCGTAAGTCGAGACGTTGTTGAACCCGTGGTCGTGCACGCCGGTGTGCGACACATGCGACGCCATGTGCTGAACCGTGCCGCGGCGACCGATCCTCAGGAACCGCTCGTCGCCGGTGGCGTCGTACTGCAGCACGGCCGAGCCGTATTGAAAACCTTGCGTCCACTCGGTCCAGCCGCGCGTGGTGTATTGGCCGTTCACGGTAAACACCGGCGTGCCCTTGGCAGCGCGCCAGCTTTTTTGAATGGACAAAATCTTCTGCCCGGACAACTCGAAGAACTGTTCCAGTTTAGGAACCAGCTTTCGCGGCGTGAGTTTGCGATCGATCCTGATGGCCATAGGTTAAAGTGTGCGCACGTGAAAGCCGCCGTCCACGTTGAAGACCTCGCCGGTGGTGAACGGGAACGCATCGCGAGCCAGAGCGGCGACCGCCCGGCCGACGTCACTTGGCTCGCCCCAGCGGCGGATCGGCGTCAATCCGTCGGCGATGAGCTGGTCGTATTTTTCCTTCACCGGCGCGGTCATGTCGGAGGCGATCACGCCGGGGCAAACCTCGTACACGTTGATGCCGTGATCCGCGAGGCGCGCGGCGAACAGCTTGGTCACCATCCCAAGGCCGGCCTTGGCCACACAGTAGTCGCCGCGGTTGGTCGAGACGGCGTGGGCGCTGACCGAGGAGATGTTGATGATTTTCGGGCGGCGCCCGGTATCGGCCTTGGCCTGATCGACCATCCAGCGGGCGGCGACTTGGCTAAGGAAAAACGGCCCCTTGAGGTTGACGGCCATGAGGGCGTCCCAGTTTTCCTCTGTGGCGTCGAGCAGGTCGGCGCGGCCGATGGAGGTGATTCCGGCGTTGTTCACGAGCAGATCCAGCCGGCCAAGCGACTCGCGGGTGAACTCAACCAGCCGCTCGCGATCCGCCGCTTGGCCAACGTCGGCCTGGCACAGCTCAACGCGGATCGTGTGACCGCCGACAGCAGCGCGCTCGACGCAGTGCTTGGCCGTCTCGGCTGCGGCAGCCTCGTTGCCAGCGTAATTGACCACCAAATCAAACCCCTCCGACGCCAACTCAAGCGCGATGCCCCGGCCAATGCCGCGCGACGCGCCGGTAATGAGTGCCACCTGATCCATGCGCGGCGAAGCTTAAAGAACAAGCTTGCCAATGAACATTCAAAACCCCGCGTGGCTAAGCGGCTGAAAACCAGAACTCCTTCCCGAAGCACAGGTTTTGTTACACTGTAACGTGAGTATCATTGTCTCCATCCAGTTATTTAGGCATATGCATTGCAGACTTCCAGAAACGGCAAAAGCGTTGAAAGTTTAACAGAAATGAAACTCATCCTAATTGCGACAATCTCAACCATGCCGTTGGGAGGATTCAGTTTATTATCCTAAGCCAGCTACGAGACCAGCTACAATACCAATGAAAGCTAAAAACACAAAGAATTGAACAAACCCAGTAACGACTGTTGTAAGGATGGCGTCAGGCCATATCTCCGCATCCGTAAATTTCCAAAATAGCATCAAGAAAACTATAAAACCTCCGTAGCCAATAAATGTATCCCAAAGAGCCCAAATTAGGGACATTAGAATAATGGCTGGCACCTCGCAACCAACCCCGCAAACCTTCATCCCTATATAGAGTGAAAGTGAATTGGCCAAATTTAGAACCCCAAAAAACAAAATAATTGCACCAACCCCAGCAATTGATTCCCAACCAAGGAAAGCTCCCAAAACTAGCATAATTATTGGGATTAAGATTAGAACAACATAATACCCTGCGTAGAGCATCCAGTTTTTAACTACGAAGGTTTTCTTCGTTTTTTCCTGGTGATATTTTTTTGGAGGATTGGGTTTGTTCGGCTCCTTGAAACTTTTTTTGGTTTCATCAGGAGACTCTTTTTCGATGAAAAAGACTTCACTGCAGGTTGGGCAAGTCACATCGAAACCCATGTCACCACTGGTAACTGAAAGTGACTCATCACAATATGGACAACTGACATCAAAAGATTTCATAAAATTAATTGGCTAAATTATACTCATATCTTTGAACGGGTCAATTTTTATTTGACTTCATGAAACCTGGGCGGGAAGCACTCGCTACGCCGCCTTGCTGACAATTTGCACGACGGCCTGTTGCAGGAGCAGTGTGTCGTCGGTGCTGGAGGAAACCAGTTGCCGGTTGCATCGCAGCAGGATGTCCATCGCTTTCGTCAGTTCTGCCTCCGAGTATTGGCGGGCGTGACCGAGCGCGTTGAAGAGCATGTATGGGTGCATCGCCTTGGGGTTGAACTTCCGGTCGCCCGGCAGCCGGTCGTCCGGGATGGCCTCGAGTTGTGATTTGAACTGCGGGTAGCCCCCGCCGGCGCGAATCCATTTCAGCCTCAGCAGTTCCCGGAGAAAAATCATCGTGCGAACTTTCGAGATCAGGCCGTACAACAGCGCGATGGGTGATTTTTTTGAGTCGAGCTTCACTTCCCACAACTCCTCGTCGAGCACGCGCAGGAGCTTGGGAAGGTTCCGCTCGCCCAGCGCGTCGGCCAGCGCAAACGCCTTGGCCTGCCGGGTGCGGGTGGCGATGGCATGTACATCCTGCCGGGTGACTTCGCCGCGCTCGCCAACGAAGGCGGCAAGCTTGGCGGCCTCGGAATGCAGTTGCTGGAGGTTGGTGCCGGCCAGCAGCACCAGTTCGTCGGCAACGTGCGCGGCGATCTTTTTGCCCAGCTCGGTCAGGCGCTGGCGCACGATCAACGCCGCCCGGCTGCCGCGTTCCTTGTCGGCCACGGACAGATCCTCGACCGCGCCGATCTTCTTCGCCGTCTTGAAAAATGTCTTTCGCTTGTCGACCTTGCCAGCGCTGATCAGCACACGCACCCCCTGCCAGTCGAACGTCTCCCAGCCCTTGGCCAAGCCGTTGAGCCGGTCGGTCACGTCGCGACTCGAGGCGGTGCGCTCGTCGCCGAGAAAGTTGGTGTCGCGCAGCCAGACCACCTTGGCCCCGCCGAAAAACGGCAGCGTCTGCACCGCCTCGTTGAGCTTGGCCAAGGCGTCAAGCGCCTCAGCGGCGTTGCGGGCCGTGCCGTCGATAATCTCGTGGTCCTCTCCGCCGGCCTCGGCACACCATCCGTCGTAAACCTGACGGGCGCGGTCTCGCACGAGAAAATCCTCGTCGCCGAAAATAAGGCAGAGCGGCTCGGTGGGTAGCTGTGGCTTGGCGGCGGGCATGCGGCGCTACTCAACCCTGCTCCTCGTCGCCGGCCGATTCCTGAATCTGCGCCAGCACCTCGGACATATCCTCGACCTCGGCGAACAGGTCCGCCGCCACGAACACCGGCGACTTGTAATGGGCAGCGAGCGCGAGGCAGTCGCTTGGACGGGCGTCGACCTCCACGATCTTGCGGCCCAGCTCGTTGTCCTGCTCGAGGATCAGCCGGGCGAAGTAGGTCGAGTTTTTCAACTCCGTGATGACGACCCGCAGCAGCTTTATGCCGAACCCGTCCAGCAAGTGGCCGATTAGGTCGTGGGTCAGCGGCCGCTCCTTCGGGGTGTCGTTGAGGAACATGCCGATCACGGCGCCCATGTTGTGCTCCACCTGGATGACGAACACCTTCTCCTCGTTGCCGATGAAGACGGCGCAGCCGCTGTTTGCGGGGAGAATCCCGCGCACCTCGACGGATATGGCGTCCTGACTCATCAGCAGCAACCGTAGCACCGCCCTCGCCGAAAACAAGCCCAGCTCAGGCGGAATTCGTCACGCCGAATCGGCCCCGGCGAGCCGCCGGACAACCTCGCCGGCCGCGGCAAATCCGAACGCGCCTGTCACAAAGGTCGCCGCGCCGAAGCCCCACTCGCAGTTGAGCTTCATCGACTCCTCCCGCCCGGCCGCCTCCGCGCGGCTGGCGCACACGGTTCCGTCCGATTTCGGATAAACCGGCGGCTCCGGAGAAAACACGCACGGCACGCCCATCGGCTTCCCCACCCGCGGGAAGCCGTGCTCCTTCCGCAAACTCGCGCGCACTTTCGACAGCAGCGGATCCTGTACCGACTTGGCCAAGTCCGCCACCTGCACGTGCGTGCCGTCCCGTCGCCCACCCGCCGCGCCGCTGGTGATAACCGGGATGCCCCGGCGGCGACACTCCGCGATCAGCAACACCTTGTTGCGGACATTGTCTATCGCGTCCACGACAAATTCAAAACCGCCCGACAAGATTGCCTCGCAAGTTGTGACGTTAAAAAACTCCGCCCGCGCCGCCACCCGGCAGCCGGGATGGATCGCCGCGATGCGCTTGGCCAACTCCTCCACCTTGAATTGGCCGAAGCCGCCGTCGAGCGCCGGCAACTGGCGGTTAACATTCGTCACGCAGACCTCGTCGAGATCCACCAGCGTCAGCGCCCCAACCCCCGACCTCGCCAACGCCTCCACCACCCACGACCCCACGCCGCCGACGCCCACGACACACACCCGCGCTTGGCCAAGCGCGGCCAAACCCGCCGCCCCGTAAAGCCGGCCCACCCCGCCAAACCGGTCTGATTGGTTGTTGCCGCTCATAATGCGCCCTCGCATTCATACCTAGGCAGGAGTTCTGTCCCAAGTCTGCGTTTGACCAACTGCTCACAAAAAAGCCCGGAAGTATCCGGGCTTTGCAATCGTGCCAAACAGATCACCTCAATGACCCGAGGTGTGCCGCCAGAGCTTACTTTAGCTTCACCGTGTAAATCAGTGCGCCAACTGCGACTCCCTCCGCAATCTCCTTGTAGTTTTCGTGGCAGAGGACACATTTCTTGTGAACGATGGGCACAGCGGTGGCAGCCCGCAGCACACGCTTGCCATCAATCTCCTCTACCTTATCGAAGCTGGATTTACCCTGCTTGAGCTTTTTGATGGCCTGCTTTTCAAAATCATCCTTGGCAATGTTGTTATCGTTGTAAGGTTCGCCGGAAACGTCGATGAGCCGCGTCTCGGGCCACCCTTTTTTCTTGACGGCCCGGAAGAGAGCTTTTGCTGCCTTGCCAGCAGGAAAACTGTCTTCGTCCTCGACATAGACGTCGGTGATCAGGACCACAGCCGTCTTGTAGATGTCGTCCAGCATACGAACGGTTTCCCTAGCCTGCTCAACGGCTTTGTTCTTGTCAGCAGCCTGCACTGCTTGGTTTACGATCGAAATCGCACACACCAATCCGATTTTAATAAGACTTTTCATTATGTTTTTTGTTCTCTCTTGATCCAAGTCATTTACAAGCGCGACTCGGAACGTGTGCATTAATTGTAGGTAAGGGTATTAAAGTCGAAGCAAATTTGCCCTACCACAACACCAGCTGCAAAATGAGCAAGATACGCAGTATTTCGACTTTGATTTTACTCATCCGCCATCTTTTCACGTTGGACCTCAAACTGGTAATGGCTGAGCCTGATCGGCAACGGAATGATCTGGCATAGGGGAAACTGGATAGCCATACGCAACTTTCCAGCCGGAAAAGCGTTGCGTTAAGAACGCGCCTTGCGCCGAGCGAGTGGCGGCTTTACGTTTCTGGCCTCGTCACTTTGCAACCATGAAACGTGTCTTCACCCTTCTCGCTGTTGTCCTGCTTGGCATGGGCCAAGCCGGGGCCAAGCCGAATGTGTTGTTCATCGCCATCGATGATTTGAACGACTGGATCGGCGCGCTGGGAGGCCACCCGCAGGCCCGGACACCGAATCTCGACCGCTTGGCCAAGCGCGGCACGCTGTTCACGCGCGCCTACTGCCAGGCCCCAGCGTGCAACCCGTCGCGCGCGTCGCTGATGACCGGCCTGCTGCCGTCGACCTCCGGCGTCTACCTGAACAGTCAGCCGTGGCGTGTCGCCCTGCCGGACGCGGTGACGCTGCCGCAGCATTTCATGAAACACGGCTACTGGGCCGGCGGCGCGGGCAAGATTTATCACGGGCGGTTTCCCGACCCGGCGTCGTGGAACACCTTTTGGCCCAGCGCGACGAGGAACAGGCCAAACGACCCACAGCCGGCCAAGCGCCCGGTCAACGGCATCCCAAGGGCGGCACATTTCGACTGGGGATCGGTCGATGTGCCGGATGAAAAAATGGGCGATCACCAGGTGGCCGACTGGGTGATCGGGCAGCTTGGCAGCAAACACGACAAGCCGTTCTTTCTGGCGTGCGGCATCTACCGGCCGCATCTGCCGTGGTATGTGCCGCAAAAATATTTCGACCTGTTCGACGAAGAGAAACTGACGCTGCCGACGGTGCCGGGGGATGACCTCGATGACATCCCGGCCGCCGGCTTGAAGATGGCCAAGCCGCAGGGCGACCACGCGCTTGTGCTCAAGCACAAGCAATGGCGCAAGGCGGTGCATGGGTACCTCGCCTCGTCCGCCTTTGCCGACGCTCAGGTGGGGCGCGTGCTCAACGCGCTCGACGAGAGCGGCCAGGCCAACAACACGATCGTCGTTTTGTGGACTGATCACGGGTGGCATCTCGGTGAGAAGAAGCATTGGCGCAAGTTCAGCCTGTGGGAGGAGGCTAGCCGCACGCCACTGATGTTTGTAGTGCCGAAGGGCGTGGCTAAGGCGTTGCCGGGCGGCACCCAAGCCGGGTTGCGGGTGGATCGGCCGGTGGGCTTGATTGACATTTACCCGACACTGCTCGACCTGTGCGGGCTCCCGGCGAACCCGGCCAACGAGGGCAGCAGTCTCGTGCGATTGCTCGCCGACAAAAACGCCAAGTGGCACCGCCCCGCCCTCACCACGCACGGGCGAAACAACCACGGCCTGCGCTCCCCGCGCTGGCGATACATCCGCTACGCCGACGGCAGCGAAGAATTGTACGACCACCAGGCCGATCCCAATGAATGGCGCAATCTCGCTGACGACCTGAAACTGGCCGGGGCAAAAAAACGCCTGGCCGAGTGGCTCCCGAAAATCAACGCGCCCAACGCCCGTCAGCGCAATAAATGAGGGGCGTCGTCCGCGCTTGGCCAAGCGCGGACGGGCTACTCCGGTGGTGGTGGTGGTGGGAACGGTGGAAACGGCGGTTCGCACGCCGAGAAAAGAAACCTTGGCCCAGGCTGATTTTTCGACCTCACCGGCGGCCATTCGCAGATGCCACCGCCAGACCGAGAACGGACAGGGTCACTCCCAACTTCAAAGCCCTCACTGCTTTCACAACCCGTTCGACGCCGGGACGCCTCGCGCTGTTCAACACGCTCACCCGTCGGCAAAAAAAAACAGGGCAAGACTGCATACGGAATTAGTCCCACCCTGTCACCCCCTCACTCGAAGGGGTTTCGGGAACCTTCCTCCCCGGCTCCCGGTTGAGTCAACCCGTTTTTTGCATTTTTTCGAGGCTCGCCTTGGCCAAGCGCTTTCGGCATCCTCCTGCCAATGAGGCCTTTGCGTCATGGCTTTGCCGCCCTTTGCATTTTGCTGGGGCTGTGCGCCGCCCAGCCGGTCGCGCAGGACGCCCAGCCGGATGACCTCTGGACGGCGGCGGCCAAGGGCGACCTCGTGCGGCTGGCCGCGCTGCTGAACGCCGACGCCTCGCCCAACGCCCGCGACACGGACGGCACCACTCCCCTGCACCACGCCGCGTGGAACAGCCAGCTCGAGGCAATGCAACTGCTGCTCGACCGCGGAGCCGACATCGACAGCCAAAGCGACCAGCTCTGGACGCCGCTGCATTGGGCCGCACGCAACGGCCGTGCGTCGTCGGTCCGGTGGCTGCTCGACCACGGGGCCAAGGTGGATATGCCGGCGCACCTCGCCCAGACCGCGCTGCACCTCGCGGCCGATCACAATTACCGGGTCACCCTCGCGCTGCTGCTCGAGGCTGGGGCGGATCCCAACGCAAAGGATGCCCACGGCCAGACACCGGTGCACCTCGCTGCGCTGGACGGCCACACGGAGACGGTGACCCAGTTGCTCGACCACGGCGGCAACATCGAGGCCAGAACGGACTGGGGCGCCACACCGCTTTCCGCCGCCGCCGCACGCGGACGCACCTCGACCGTCGCCGCGCTGCTAATCCGTAACGCGGAGGCCGACCCCAAGACCGACGCCGGCTGGACACCGCTCTTTGCCGCACTCGTCGGCAAATACATGGCGGCGGCGCAATTCCTGCGCAACAGCGGCGCGTCCCTCGACATCGTCACCGAAGCCGGAGGCACCCTGCTACACGCCGCCGCCTCGAGCGGCATGGACGCATGGATCGTCTCCCTGCTCGACGCCGGGCTGGACGTCAACGCGCAGGACGCCGGCGGCCGAACCCCGCTCGACCACGCCCGCGAAAATCTCTGGGACACAACCGCCGATCTGCTGCTCGCCAACGGGGCCAAGCCGGGGCCAAAGCCGACATTGCACCATGCCGCCCGATCCGGCGACCTGGCCAAGGTGCGGCGGTTGACCGCCGCCGGGGCCAACTTGGCCAAGCGCGACGACTGGCATCTGCCGCCGCGCAACTGGACACCGCTCCATTACGCCGCCGCGGGCGGCGACGTGGCCGTGGTGGAAGCCCTCATCCGCGCCGGGGCCGACCCGCGCGCAGTCGACTACTCCGGCTGGACGCCGATGATCGCCGCCTTGGCCAAGCGCCACGCCGCCGCCGCCAATGCGCTGAAAAAGTGGGAGTCGCTCCCCGGCATCGTAAGGATGAAACATGACGGGCAAATGACCTTCGAGGTGCTCGGCATCGCCGGGACAACGTGCGAAATCGAGGCATCGCTGGACTTGAAACAGTGGAGCCGCATTGGCCAAGTGACCCTCGAGACCGGCCGCGCCCAATACCGCGACGTCCGCCGCATCTGGCTCCCCCGCTGCTACTATCGCGCCAAGGCCGTGGAATAGTCTTTAGGTTGTCTTCAACCGTGAACGAGCCGATGCCCACGCGAATGCGGCGGCGGAGAATAGCATCAGCGCAGTCTCTGCGCCGAGGGTGAGCCAGGCGGCGGCGGCGTTGCCGTACTCCGGCAGCAGCACGAAATAGAGCGCGGCGGAGATCACGCAGCACGGCAGGCAGCAGAGCACCGGCAGCCGGTCGCGGTGTTCCGCCCACAACGCCCAGGTGAACATCGCCGTGCCCACGGCAAAAAACTTGCCCAGCACCAGTACCGGCAGCAGGCCGGCGGCGCTCTCGAACGCCTTGCCAAACAGCAGCGGGTAAAGCCACCCGACGATCAGCCACAGCCCGCCGGAAAACAGCAACCCCGCCGCTGCCGCACCGCCGGCCAGCAGCAACACGCGCCGCCGGAACAGGCCGACGTCCGCCTGCCGCCACACCACGAGCCGCGGCGCCATGATGATGCCGAAGTAATGCAGGAACATCTGCAGCGCGACCACCAGTTGCTGGGCCGAGCCGAACAGGCCGCTGCTGGTTTTGCCGAGGAGAAAATAGGTCATCGGCAGCGCCATGTTGGCCAACAGGAAGTAACTCAAATTGAACGCCCAAATCAGCCACGCCTCGTGGAACAGCGCCCCGGCCTTGGCCAGGCGCGCGGGGCTGAGGCAGCGGAATCCCAACTCACGCGTCATCTGCCGCCACACGAAGCCGACCACCAGTGCGTTGGCTCCGAGCAGCACGAACAGGTCGCTGCCGAGTGACTGGCCTTTTTCAAAAAACAGCAGAAACCAGAGGCTTGCGAGGAACGCCGAGAGCGTCTGAAACCGGGAGGCGCGCGGCATCTGTTCCGTCGCCTGGAACAGCCACGAGTAGTCGAGGCTGAGCACGAGAAGGAACAGCGCGCCGGCCAGCCACGTCCACCGCTCCAGCCCGTCGAGCGGGCTCAGCCAGACGCCGACCGCCCACAGCACGGCGGCGGCGAGGCCAAGCGCGAAGCGGAAGGTGAAAATCGCGGGGGCGATCTCGCCGGCCTTGGCCAAGCCCTTGGCCACGTGGCGCACGGCGACGGCGTCCAGCCCGAACGCGAGGCACAACTGGAGCGTCATCGCCAGCGTGATGATCGTGCGCGACACGCCGATGTTGTCCGGGCCAAGGCAGCGCGTGGCGTACACCATCCCGGCGACTTGGAACAGTTTGCCAAGCACCTGCCACAGCATCGTGCCGGAAAAGTCACGGAACAGCTTGGCCCGGAACAAGTCGCTCGCTGTGTTGCCTTGGCGGGNGGTTCCCATCGCNGCCGCGACCGTAGCAAACCCCACCGGCGATGAGCCAACTAAAACCCGGCGATGTATTTTGGGTCGTAGACGGTTTCGCCGGTGACGGCCCGCAGCGCCTCAACAAACCGGGCCACGCCCTGTTTTTCCCGCTCGCCCAAGTCGAAGCGGATGTGCTCGCACAGGTAGGCGGCCCGCAGTTCGGCGTCGAACTCGGGATGCGTCGCTATGATTTCGTCGAGCTTGGCCAAGCCGTCCCGCTTGGCCTGCAGCAACGTCTGGCCAAGGCCGGGGGGGCGCTGGTCGCGGCGGATCGCCCATACGGCGTAGACGAACGGCAGGCCGGTGTCATCCTGCCACGCCTGGCCAAGGTCGAGGATTTGATGACCGTGCGGCGACCGCAAAAACTCGAGGCCGGGGTTGCCGATGAGCAGCACGGCGTCCTCCTCGGCGGCGCGGGCGTAGTCATCAAGCGGCTCGATCCGGGGCGAGAGCCCGCGCTTGGCCAAGGTCACCTTGAGCAGGTTGAGGCTGGAGAGCGACGCGGTGTCGCACCGGATGACCCCGACCTCCTCAAGCGGTTTTTTGTGGGCGACGAATACGCTTTTCACCGGCCCGTCGGACGCCACGGCGACGCCGTCGAGAATGTCGTACAGGTCGTGAAACAGCACCTCGGTAAGGCTCACCAGCCCGGCGGCGAGATCGCCGGAGCGCAGTCGCTTGGCCAAGCGGCTCGGCGGTAGGAACTCGGTCTCTGCCTCGATGCCGCAGGTCAGCGGCACGGCGTTGAGGTACGGCACGGAGCCGATGCGCTTGGCCGCCGGATCCCCCATCACTCAGGCCTTGGCCAATGCCTCCTCCCCGACCCATTCGCGGATCGGCTCGTAAAACGTGTCGCGCTGCACCGGCACTCGGCCGGCCTCGCGGATGGCGCGAATCATGTCGTTTTCCGTCTGCTGCTGCGGCGTGTCGGCGCCGGCCATGTGAAAAATCTTCTCCTCAAGAATCGTGCCGTGCAGATCATCCGCGCCGTGGTCGAGCGCGATCTGCGCCAGCTTCATCCCCATGCCGACCCAGTAGGCGGTGACGTGGTCGACGTTGTCGAGGTACAGCCGCGCGACGGCAATCGTGCGCAGCATGTCGAATCCGTCCGGCGAATGCTTGACTGGGATCCCGTTGTTGTCAGGCTGGTACGGCAGCGGAATGAAGCCGGTGAAGCCGCCAGTCTCGTCCTGCAACTCGCGCAACTGCCGCATGTGGTCGACGCGATCCGCAAGCGTCTCGAGGTGGCCGTACAGCATCGTGCAGGTACTCCGGCCGCCGAGGTTGTGCCAGGCGCGGTGGACGTCGAGGTACTCCTCCGCCGTCTCCTTGCCGCGCGCGATCCGGTCGCGAACCTCCTGCTGAAAAATCTCCGCACCACCGCCGGTCAGCGAGTCGAGGCCCAGCGCCCGGAACTCGGCGAGCACCTCCGGCACCGGTTTTTTGGCGAGCCAGGCGAGGTGCAAAATCTCAATCGCGGTGAAGCACTTGAGCTGCAACCGCTCATCGACCGCCTTCAACTCGCGGATCATTTCCGTGTAGTAGCTGAACGGCAGCGACGGGTGCAGCCCGCCGACAATGTGCAACTCGGTGATGCCGATCGAGAGCGCCTCCCGCGCCTTTTGCACCATGTCGGCCACTGCCAACTCGAAGCCGTCGGCGTCGCGCTTCTTGCGCGAGAAGGCGCAGAACTGGCAGCTCAGGATGCAGTAGTTCGAGTAGTTGAAATAACGATTGAGGATGTAGCTGGCGCGGTCGCCGTTCCTGCGCCGGTTGGCCTCGTCAGCCAGTTGGCCAAGCGCGTTGAGGTCGCCGCACTCGTACAGCCGCAGCGCCTCGGCCTCGTCGAGCCGTTGGCCAAGCGCGGTTTTTTCGCGGATGGCGCGCAGTTCGTCTGGAATCAAAACAGTCACGAGATGCGGCGGAAAAACGGGAATAAAACCTCAGCAGCCACGACCGCAAAAAAGACCGAGCTGATCACGGCGTTGAGCTTGAAGAAGGCGGTGTTGATCCATATCAGGCTGCGCTTGCGGGCGATCCAATGCTCGAACGCGAGGCAAAACAGGATAATCAGCCAGCCGATGATGAAGGCGACCCGGAAATGGAGCATCAACCCGTAGATCAGCAGCAGGCCGATCATGACCACGTGCGAGAGGAATGCCGCGGTGAGGGCGTTGCGCGGCCCCCACGCTGTCACGAGCGAGCGCAGGCCGTGCTGTCGGTCGAACTCAAAATCTTGTGTCGCGTAAATGATGTCAAACCCGATCAACCAAAACACCACAGCCGCGCCGAGCACCATCGGAGGCAGGAGGCTTTGGCCAAGCGGCCAAAGTTGAAACAGCTCCGCCATTGTGCCGCCCTTTACCGCGATCCACGCGCCGACCGGCGCCAGCGCCAGCGCGACGCCAAGCCAGACGTGCGTGTAGTCGGTGAACCGCTTGGTCAGCGAATAAAAGCAGATGAAAAACAAAGCCACCGGCCCGAGCACAAGGCAGGCGGTGTTGATGAACCCGGCCGCCACGAGAAAGCCGGCGCCGCTCAACACGCACAACGACCAGGCGCTGAACAAACTGATCTCGCCAGCCGGCAGATGACGGTCGGCGGTGCGCGGGTTTTTTGCGTCGAACCGGCGGTCGACAATCCGGTTGAACGCCATCGCGCAGGTCCGGGCGCAGACCAGACAAACGACGATCAGCACAAACAGTCTCACGCCGGGAAAGCCGTACCGAACCGCATCCAGCGGCAGCGCGGCCTTGGCATCCTGTAGGTAAAAAAAATGTTCCCGCGAGGCGACCATCATCGAGGCCAGCGCAAACGGCATCGCGAACAGCGTGTGGGAAAACTTCACGAACCCGCCCCACCGACTCAGCAGGCCAAGCGGGCCGCGCCGCCTTGGCTTCGGGGCATCAACCAATTCCGTCTCGCTCATGACTCCTCCTGCCAACGCGGCGACGCCTCGTTCTCCACGCCCAAGTGGTCGAGCACCCGCGCCACCACCGTGTCCGCCACCTCCCCGACCGTTTGCGGGTTGAAATAAAAATGGGGGTTCGCCGGCAGGATCGTCGCCCCAGCCTGCAGCAACAGCTCCATGTTTTTCAGGTGTACCAGATTCAGCGGCGTCTCGCGCGGCACGAGGATCAGCTTTCGGTTTTCCTTCAGTGCCACGTCGGCGGCGCGAAGCAGCACGTTGTCGGCATGGCCGTGGGCGATCCGGCCCATGGTGCCCATCGTGCACGGAATGACGACCATCGCGTCGCACGCATTCGAGCCGCTGGCGAACGGCGCGTTCATGCTCTTGAGCCCGTGCGACTCGACGCCTTTGGCCAAGCGGAGGCCGTCCGGCAATTCCTGCTGGATGACCGTTTTTGCGTAGGCACTGAGCACGACGTGCGTCTCGTGCCCGGACGACGCCATGCGGTCGAGCAGGCGCTGGGCATAGAGCATCCCGCTGGCTCCGGTGATGGCGACGAGTAATCTCAATTTGACGAAAACGCCTCCCCTCAAGGCGCGTCAACAATGCGACAGGCCAAGCCGCCTTGTCGAGCCA
>NYYJ01000016.1 GCA_002686755.1 Verrucomicrobiales bacterium | reverse complement strand
GTAAGTGAGTTTACGCCAAGTTATCCCGCACAACACGGAGGTGTCTCCTATGGTGTGGGTACCGCCGGACAGCAACAGTTTTTTGACAAGACCACCCCCGGAAAAGCCAACGGCAGTGGATTTGCCGGGTTTGTGCAGGACACCAAGTTCGACCCCGACCGGGGTTTTTACGATGCGCCCTTGAGAGTGACGATTACCTGCGCAACGCCGGACGCAAAAATCAGGTACACGATCGATGGCAGCAAACCGACTTCCAGCCATGGGAAGGTGTACCAAGGCCCGATCCAAATCAATACCACGACCACGCTCNGGGCTGCAGCCTTTCAGTCGAAACTGCGATCCAGCAACGTGGACACACACACCTACCTGTTCGCGGANGACATCATCAGGCAACCGGCCAAACCAGCCGGCTTTCCAACTTCATGGAACGGCCACCCTGCCGACTACGAAATGGANCCGGAGGTGGTGAACCATCGAACGTACAAAGGCAGGGTTGCCGCTGCGCTTAAGTCAATCCCATCCTTATCCCTCGTGCTAAATCGGGATGACTTCTTCAAGACTGGCCAGGGTATCTATCCACGNGGCGAAAATGTCGAGAAAGCNACCTCCGTNGAATTGATTTATCCCGACACGGGGAACAGCGTTCAAGCTGACGGATCCGTGCAGATTGTCGGGGGCAGCAGCACCGGACGCTGGAAGGTGGACAAGCTCTCCATGCGACTGAAGTTCACCTCGCAGTTTGGAGACACCAGTTTTCGACACCCCCTTTTTGGCAAAAACGCCATGAGCCAGTTTGACACGCTCGTAGTGGACGCCCGACTCAATCAAGTCTGGTCCTACGGCGGTGGTTCCGGACCCAGTGACCAGAGGCGCCGCGGACAAAACACCCGCGACCAGTTTGTAGCCGACCTCCAGAACCAAATGGGCGGCTATGCCCCACATGGCATCCATGTGCACGTCTACATCAACGGCCTTTACTGGGGCCTTCATACCCTGCACGAGCGGCCTGACGAGCACTTTGCCGCCCACTATCTGGGCGGGAGCAAGGAGGATTATGACGTGATGAAGCACCGCAAATCCACCGTGGTCAGCGGGAACAGCCGCAGCTACAACNCCCTTATTTCCGCAACTTCCAAGAACCTGTCCAGCACCTCAGCCTATACCACAGTTCAGCAACAGCTCGATATCACCAACTTTATCGACTACATGCTTTTAAATTTCTACGTCGGTAACACCGACTGGTCGCACCAGAACTGGTATGCCTCCTCCAATCGCAACAACCCGGAGGGCCGCTGGCGATTCCATAGTTGGGACGCTGAGCATGTGCTTAAGGGAATCAACGACAATTCTGTCACAAAAAACAATGGGGCCAGTCCGACAGGCTTTCACCAGAGCCTGAAACGCAACAAGGAATATCAGGTGTTGTTTGGTGACAGGATTCACCGACATTTTTTCAACGACGGAGTGTTGACCCCGGAAAAGGCGGCCGCAAGCTATCAGACCCGGCTAGACAGCATTGATGAAGCGATCGTTGCCGAGTCAGCGCGATGGGGAGACAACCAACGGTCAACACCTTTCACACGTGACAAGGAATGGGTCGCTGAAAAGAACCGGCTACTGCAACAGTATTTCCCTAGACGAACCGGCATTGTCCTGAGCCAATTGCGATCTCAAAAACTTTATCCCACACTCGCCGCACCAACGTTGAGTCAACACGGCGGATCGATCCCAACCGGTTTCAAACTTTCGCTTAAGGCGTCCAAGGGGGTAATTTACTTCACGCTGGACGGAAGTGATCCACGACTTCCAGGCGGCGCGCTGGCCCAATCCGCAAATCGATTCAACCAGCCTCTCCCTATTGAGGGCACTGCCCGCATAAAGTCCCGGGTTAAATACCAAAATGAATGGAGTGCCTTGGCCGAAGCCCAATTCGTCGTTGAAGGTTCGCTGGAAAAACTGCAGATCACCGAGGTGATGTATCACCCGCTCCGTGGCCGCTCCGAGTTCCTTGAACTGAAAAATACCGGGACAGAGACTCTGAATCTGAGCGGCGTGAAGATCAGCGAAGGAATCCGGTTCACCTTCCCGGAAGGCTTCCAACTAGCTCCCGGCACCTTCGTCGTGCTGGCCGAAAATGCTGAAGACTTCAATGAACAATACCCCGACCTTACTCTGGGGGGCGTGTACGACGGGCGCCTCTCGAACGGCTCGGAAAAAATCGAGTTGATCGATAGCTTGGGCAAGCCCTTCCTAAGCCTGACCTACTCCGACCAGCCGCCCTGGCCCTCGACCGCGGACGGCAGCGGCTTTTCCCTAGTGCCCCGGGTGGCTAATCCCGACGCCAANCCGAACGATCCAGGGAACTGGCGACCCAGCGGCTCGCTAGGCGGATCACCAGGACGCAACGATATACCCACCGACATTAGGCCGGCATGGATCAATGAAGTATTGGCACACACCGACCCGCCAGCCTTGGACTCAATTGAACTTCACAATCCAAACAGTATCGCCATTGATCTGAGTCATTGGTTTCTCACCGATGACTGGAGTAAACCTGTGAAATATTCCATCCCCGAGGGCACGGTCCTTTCACCGGGAGGTTATGTTGTTTTCACCGAGGATCAGTTCAATCCCAATGACAATGGGTTTGCCCTCGATTCCCATGGTGATCAGGTTTTTCTGTTTTCCGCCGATGCCAACGGCAAACTCACTGGGTTTTCCGATGGATTTACTTTTGGCGCATCGGAAAACGGCGTGACTTTTGGCAGGTATGTGGCAAACGACGGCCAAGCCCAATATCCTGCCCAGTTGAGACCGAGTTTGGGCCTCCCTAACGCCGGCCCTAAAGTGGGACCGGTCGTCATCAACGAGATTCATTATCATCCGCAAGGTACCAGACCAGAGTTCGTGGAGTTGAAGAACATCACTCCAAATTCGGTTCTGCTGTATGATCCGCAGCACCCTCAGAATACCTGGCGCGTGGATGGGATTAACTTCCAGTTTCCAGTCGGGACAGTCATCCCCTCCGGCGGCTTGCTCATAATCACCAACGTTGACCCGCCTGATTTTGCTTCGCATTACACGATCCCGGATAATCTTTCGGTTCTGGGGCCGTTCCAGGGAAGCCTTCAGGACAGTGGAGAACGCCTTGAGTTGTTGAAACCGGACGAACCGGACACGGATCCTGACGGCAGTGAAATTATCCCCTACATTGTCATTGACGCGGTACGCTACAACGATAACCCACCCTGGCCATCTGAACCTGACGGAAACGGTTCATCGCTGGAGAAACTCAACCCGGAGCGTCATGGGAATGATTACGCCAATTGGCGATCCAGCCCGGGCGGACCATCCCCTGGCGTGGAAAACATGGGCAATCGACCGCCCCAAATCATGGCCGGGGTGGATCTGACAATCGAGACGGAATCTCTTCCGGTGTCTGTCCTCCTATCCGGTATGGTTAGTGACGATGCGAACCCTGATTTTCCGACCGTCAAAACCGAGTGGTCTTTCGTCAACAATCAAACAACCGTGATATTTGCTAACAGTGGCGAACTGCAAACCAGCGCTGAGTTGTTTGGTCTTGGGAAACATACCTTCCGTCTCACGGCGGACGACGGTCAATACACCGCCTCGGATGAGTTAACTGTCGAGATCAAGCGCGCCCCAATGGAACGAACCTTCATCACGGCTGGCTCAGAATGGCGCTATCTCGACAACGGCTCAAATCAGGGCACAAAATGGCACTCCCGCCTGTTCAATGACAGCAAGTGGAGCGTAGGCCCGGCCCAGCTTGGCTACGGCAACAACGGCGAAAAAACCGAGTTGAGCTATGGCGGCAACAGCAGCAACAAGCACGTCACCACCTACTTCCGGCATGCGTTTGAGGTGACCAACCCCGCCGGGGTGATCTCGCTTGAGGCGTCTCTTGTGCGGGATGACGGCGCGGTGGTCTACCTCAACGGAAAGGAAATCCTTAGGAGCAACATGCCCAAGGGCAACATCAGGTACAACACTTTCGCCTCACTCACAGTCGGAGGAGAGGAGGAATCGGCGTTTCAAGCATTTACCGTCGATCCTGCCATGCTGGTGGAGGGCAAAAACGTGATTGCCGTGGAGGTGCATCAAACCAACAGAACCTCGAGTGACATCAGCTTCGATTTCAAACTGCGCGGAACGGCCTCGGGGGAAAACCAGCCGCCCAAGGTTCTCCCCTTCTCGGAACAAACCGTTGCCTGGCCCTCGACCATCCAACTCGAGGTACAGGTGACCGATGACGCCCTGCCTTTGAATCCGGGACGCTTAACCATGCGCTGGAAACTCAAGTCGGGGCCGGGTACAGTCACCCTCATCGACGACCAGCACGGTGGCATGGCGCCCATGTACGCAGGCCATACGCGGCGTCACCGGGGCTTCACCTCAGCATTGTTCAGCCAACCCGGAACCTATGTGCTCATTTTTGTGGCCGACGACGGCCAATCACAGACCACGGAAGAGTGGGTAATCCACGCCAAGGGCGATTCCTTCGCATCCTGGGGGCAGGCACACTTCTCGGAGGTAGAACTAGCTCGGGAGGAGATCTCAGGCCCGAATGCCGATCCTGACAAAGACGGCATGCGCAACCACGCCGAATACATCGCCGGTACCCGGCCGAAGGACGCCCGGAGTCGCCTCGCCATCAAGTCAATCCAAGCGGACGCCCCCGGCGGAATATTGACAGTAGAATTCCACACGACGCCGAATCGCCGCTACCGGCTCCAGCGCAGCGGGACGCCGCTTGGCCCTTGGCAGACCGCCGCCGAGCGCCCCGCCCCGCCGAACGGCGGCCCGGCGGTCTTTGCCGTCCCGCTTGGCCAAGCGCTTGGCCGGGCGCAGTTTTTCCGGCTGGAAATCCCGGCCGATTGAGCCGGTTCCGCCGTAAAAACAGGTCGAAAAAGGGCTTGTCACGGCGGTTTTTTCCGGTACGCTCCGCTGCCCCTTAACCGAAGGGAGGCACAAAATGTCCAGAGTTTGTCAACTAACCGGCACCGGCCCCGTCACGGGAAGCCGCATTCGCCGCAGCGGCAAGGCCAAGAAAAAGGGCGGCATCGGCATGCACGTCACCAAGGTCGTGAAGCGCCGTTTCCTGCCGAACCTGCAGCGCGTCAAGGCCCTCGTCGATGGCGAGGTGAAATACATCCGCGTCTCCGCCAAGGCCATCAAGAAGGGTCTCGTCACCAAGCCGCCCAAGCGCAACTGGAAAAAGGCTGACGCATAGGCCAAGCGCACAACCAATTTGAAGGGACTCCAAGCGAGTCCCTTTTTTTGTGCCCAAGTGGGGAAACCGCGAATGAACACGAATGGGCGCGAAGTATCAAATATCGGTGGCCCGACTTGACCTAGTTCAACCCCCGTTGGCCAAGCGGTCGACTTCCGCCTCGTCAAGCTCGTCCAACTCGCGGCCGAGCCAGCGGCGGAGCAGCCCTTGGCTTGGGCTGAACAGCCACGCCAGTGCGAACAGCCCGGAGCCGGCGACCACCATCGCCCCGGCGGGCGAGCAGTTCAGCCACGTGGCCAAGTGGATGCCACCCACCGCGCTCAAAAAGGCATGCACGACCGTGATGCCGAACATCGGCGGCAGCCGATGCGCCAGCAGCGAGGCGGTCGCCCCCGGCAGGATCAGCATCGCGATGACCAGGATCGCGCCGACCGCCTCGAACGCGCTGACGATGATCACCGAGAGCATCGCCATCAGCGCGTAATGCACGACGGTGGAGTTGATGCCGAGCGACGACGACAGGCCGGAGTCAAAACTCGTCACCAGCAGTTCCTTGTAGAAAACCAGAATCAGCAGCAGTGTGACGACGGTGACGATGGCCATGCGAATGACCGACGGCGGTGCGATGGTGAGGGTGTTGCCGCTTAGGAACATCTCTGAGTTCAGCCCCGGGATTTTTTCCATCACCGACAACGCGCCTGCCCCAAGCTCAGTCTGAACGAGATCCAGAGGCACGAAGGCGATCTCGCCGTACAGCACGCACTCCGCGTCGAGATGCACCGCCTCCGTCTGGCCGAAGCTGATCAAAATCACCCCGATCGCAAATAGCGTCGAGAAGGTGATCCCGATCGCGGAGTCCTGCTTGACGCGGGTTTTCTTGTGAATCAACTCGATCAGCACAGTGGTCACGATACCGGCCCCGAGCGCCCCGAGGAACATCGGCAGAGTGTTGAGGCTGTGCGACAGCAAAAAAGCGATCGCCAGCCCGGGCAGCACGCTGTGGCTGATCGCGTCGCCGACGAGTGCCATGCGGCGGAGGATGAGGTAGTTGCCGATCAGCCCGCACGCGGCGGTGATCAGGAAACCCATCAGCACGATCCAGAAGGTCGTCGGCAGGTTCGCCGTCCACGGCTCGACCATGACCCGATGCCACTCGAAGGCTGGTATAAAATCACTCATGCACTCCTCCCGTATCCGCTTGGCCCCGGGGCGGACGGCGTGAACGGCTTGTGAATATCGGCGAACCCGGGGATGGCCCGGCCGTGCGGATCGCGGGTCGTGTCGTCGAGCAGCCGCTCAAGCTCGCGCACGACGTCATCCCCGAGTACGTGCTCGATTTGCTCAGCATCGTCGTGCACGTGGTCGGGCGCAATGTTGGCCTCGTTGGTCAGGTACAACTCCCACAACCGATGATTGCGGACGATCGTGCAGGCCAGCTGCCAGCCGCTTGGCGTAAACAAAATCTTGTTGCCCTCCTCGTGCAGCGTGACGAGTCCGTGCTGTTTCAGCGCCTGCGCCTGGCCGGACACTTCATCAAGCGTTTCGCGCCGGCGCTCGGCCAACTCCTTCAGCGAAACACTTTCCTCCGGCTGGGCATCACGCCGTTCCAAAACCTGAAATAGCGCCTTGAGGGTGTTCTCCCGCTGCACCCGTTTTGAGCGCGACACATGCCGCCACCAGCGGGTCATCANCCCATGCCTTGGCCCGCCAAAGAACGCCACTGCAAATACCGCGCTCGCGCCCAGCACCATGCACGGCCCAGTCGGGATGTTCGGCTTGAGGAATGAAATGAACGCGCCGAGTACTCCCGATGCCACGCCGAAACCCACCGCCAAAAGCAGCATCCGGTGCATACGNTCGGTGAGCAGATACGCCGCCGCCGCCGGGGTGATCAGCATCGCCGACACCAGCACCACGCCCACCGCCTGCAGCGCGATCACCACCGCNAACGCNACCAGNAGCATCANCCCGTGGTGNATCCATTGGCTCGGCAGNGCNATCGACNGGGCNAACCCCGCGTCAAAGCTCGTCACCAGCAGTTCCTTGTAAAACAGAAAGACCACCGCCACGATCAGCATCGTGACACCGGTCATCAGCCGGATATCATCCTCGCCTATCGCCGCCGCCTGACCGAACATGAACTTGTCGATGCCGCTCTTGTTGCCGGTTTCCAGGCCCTGGATCATCGTCAGCAGACAGATGCCCACCGCGAAAAACGACGCCAGCGTCAGGCCAAGCGCCGAGTCCTCCTTGATCTTGGTCGTCTGTTTCAGCGTGTTGACAAGAAACGTCCCGGCCACCCCGGCCACCACCGCGCCACAAAAAATCAGCGACGGATTCTTGGTGATGTTGGCCACGTCAAAACTCCAATCGAACACCCCACTAGCGCTCACGCCGGAAAACAGGAAGCCAAGCGCNACGCCGGGCAGCACCGCGTGCGACAACGTGTCACCGACGAGCGCCATCTTGCGCACCACGATGAAGCAACCCAGCAACCCGCACGAGATGCCGAGCATCNCCGAGCCTATCACCGCGTAGCGCACCGACGGATCACGGAACGAAAAAAAACGGATCGCCTGTTGGCCAAGCGACGTCTCCTCCGCCACGTCGCCGATCTTCGCCGCCCAGGCGCTCTCCGGCACCACGGCCAACAGCGAAAACACAGCCAGTAGGCCAAGCGCACGCAGTGCTCCCTCACCCCGCTTGGCCAAGGTTTGTCGCCGGGCGGTCATTGGTTACTTGGCGCGCTGCCCCACGGCATCCGCGACCTCGGAAAGAATCGTCAATCGGCCGCCGTAGGTTTTCTGCAGCAACTCGTACGTGAACACCTCCTCCGTCTCGCCGTACGCCACCACACGCATGTTGAGCAGCAGCAGTTGATCGAAATAATTGCGCGCTGTCGGCAGGTCGTGATGTACCACCAGCAGCGTCTTGCCTTTTTCGCGAAGCTCATGCAGCAGCGCGATGATCGCCGTCTCAGTCGCGGCATCGACGCCGGCGAACGGTTCATCCATGAAATAAATGTCGCTCTCCTGCGCCAACGCGCGCGCCAGAAAAACACGCTGCTGCTGCCCGCCGCTCAGGTTGGAAATCTGCCGCTTGGCGAACGGCAGCATCTTCACCTTGTCGAGGCAGTCACGGGCGATTTCGCGATCGGCCTTCTTTGGGCGCTTGAACCAGCCAACATGGCCGTAGCGGCCCATCATCACCACGTCCATCACCGTGACCGGGAAATCCCAGTCAACCGACTCGCGCTGAGGCACATAGCCGACTCGTCGACGATTCTCGCTGTACGGTTTCCCGAAGATTTTCACCCACCCGCTACTCGGCGGCACGAGGCCCATGATGGCCTTGATAAGGGTCGATTTGCCGGCGCCGTTCGGCCCAACAACTCCAACGAGTTTACCCTTGGGCACCTTCAGATCGATGCCCCACAGCACCGGTTTCTTGTGATACCCGGCCGTCAGGTCGTGAATCTCAAGCGGGATGTCCTCCCCGTTGGTTGCCGTGGAATCTGTCATGTCAAAAACTCAGGTAGACCCGGAGGCCAAGCACCAGTGCGTCGTCAAGTTCGCCGGTCGCGCCGGGGTCGCCGACCCACTGCACGCTGGGCTGAATGGTGAAGTCATCACTCATCACGTACTCATACGCCAACTCAACAACGGTCTCGGTCGTGCGCCCGGGCAGGTCGTCGCTGATTTGCGCGTGCGACAGGCCAAGCGCAGCGGTGTCGATGTCGCGGCCCGGGATCAACCCGAAATAGCTCGCGCCAACCTGAAAACTGTGGGCCACCTCGCTCCGGTTCTCCGGCGCGAACCCGGCGCGCACGAACAGGCTCAACCCCTGGTCGCCGTACTCGCGGTAAACCATCTGCTCGCCCGACGCGTACACCCCCTGCGTCCCGTCGTGCGACGTGCCATCGCTGAAGTCCTCGAACTCCCCCGAGTGCCACCAGCTGCCAAACCTGTATGTGCCGGGCAGTCCGGCCGCATCCTCCGTCTGGTTGTGCCTGTAGCCCACCTCGGCCATGCCGAACGTTCCCTGACCGTTGCCCAGTTCCCAATGCAGGCCATGACGGTTGACCGTGTCGTCGCCAGTCGGCGAGTCGAAGCTGTCCCCGTCGTAAATGCCAACCTGAGCGTAGCACGTCTCGTTCGGCTCCCACAACAACCGCGCGCCCAGCGCCGGAATGTAAAACGCCGGGCCGGTATTGACGGTGTTCATCGAGATGAATTCCGGCCAGCCGAAGGTCGCGTTGAGAAACGGGCCGGTCGTGTCGAGTGTCGAGAATTCCTCGTCAGCCAGCAACAGCCCGGCACGCAGGTTCAATGAGGCGGCGGCGAACGATTTCTCCACCCACGACTCGTACAACCGCACGCTGCCGTAGCCCTCAATGTTGCTCACGCCCATCATGTCCCCGACACGGCTGCTGATGCCGGAGCCGTGCAAATCCATGCCGCTCANNCGCATCGTAACTCCCGTCCCANCCAAGCGCTTGGCCAAGGTCAGCATCGACGCCTAATGAAAGGAGACCGTTGTAGCCGGTGCCGGTGTGGTCGCCGCCGGAGATGTTGCTCATCGTCTCGCCGGTGTAATCGAAAAACAGGTCGATGCCGTGTTCGTTTTTGAATGTGGTGAACTCGCCCGCGGTTGTCAGGGACAACGGCAGAACTCCCGCCAAGATAATAGATGCAGTTTTCAACGTATAAAGAATTGGAGATTATTTGAGGGCGTCGATAACAGTGTTGACGTTGTGCTTGATCATCCCAACGAAGGTGCCGACGTCGTACTTCTCACCGTGACCTGTGTGTATCTCTCCCGATCTGCCGCAGGCGTCGGAGAACAACTCACCGCCGATCTTTACGCCGGCGTCCTTGCTCACCCGCTCGATTGCCGCCGGATTGACGCTGCTCTCGACAAAGATTGCCTTGAGTTTTTTGCTCTTGATGAAATCGACCGTCTTGGCGATGTCTGCCAGNCCGGCCTCGGTCACCGTGGACAAGCCTTGCACAGCGACCACCTGAAACCCAAACGCCTGGCCAAAATAATTGAACGCATCATGGCTGGTCACCAACACGCGCTGTGACTTGGGCAGCTCGGCGATNCGCNTGAGCGCCCANTGGTGGACGTCCNTGTACGACTTCACCGCTGCCGCGCCGCGCTTGGCGTAGAATTCGTTGCCGTCCGGGTCGCCGGCNCTGAGTCCCTCGACCACCGTGGCGATGCATTTGCTCCACAACGTCGGGTCGCCCCAGATGTGCGGATCCCAGTGGCCCTCAAACTCCGGCGGCTCGAGGCGATCTTTTTCCGGGATCGACTCGGTGACGGCATAGACTTTTTTCCCGGCGCGCGCCATCTTGAAAAACAGGTCGGACATCCGTCCCTCGAGCATCAGCCCGGAGTAGAAAATGACCTTGGCGCGCTGCAGTTTCACAACGTCGCCGGAAGCCGGCTTGTACAGGTGCGGGTCCACGCCCGGCCCCATGAGGCCGACCACGTTCACGCGGTCGCCGCCGATTTCCTTCACCATGTCAGTCACCATGGTCGTGGTGGTGACGACGTTCATCCTGGCTGCGTGGCCTTGTGAAAAAGCCGCTGCAGCCACCAATCCGACTGTAAAAAACAAGTATCGCTTCATCTGAGAAAAGCTTATTGGCGGACCGAGAAAAGCGAAAAACCGTTCAAATTGGGCGAAACCGCCAAAAGTTAGGCAAGGCTATATTTCAGACCGAAGCCAAGGTCAACCAAAAAGTTAGCCAAGCCTATCTTTTTTAAGCCGTTGGCCAAGCGCTCCCCTCTTGGCTTTGTGGTTTGACTACAGTGCGGCCGTTGATTACCCATCGCCGGCATGGCATTCTCTCTCATGCGCTTCTCGTTGCCGGGCCTTGTTGCGCTTGGCCTTTTCAGCAACTTGGCCAAACCCGCCGCGAGTGACTGGGCCCGCTGGCGCGGCCCCGACCTGAACGGCATCTCGTCCGAGACCGGCTGGCAGGCCAAGTGGCCCGACGACGGACCCAAGCGGCTGTGGAAAGCCAGGGTCGGCACCGGTTTCTCGTCGGTGTCCGTCGCCAACGGCAAGGTTTACACGCTCGGCAACTCCGGCCGCGGCCGGGGCGATGAGAAGGACACCGTGTTTTGTTTCGACGCCGCAACTGGCAAGCAGATCTGGTCGCACGCCTATGAGGCCAGGCTCGACCCGAAGTATTATGCCGGCGGACCAAGCGGCGCGCCGACGGTGGATGGCGACCGCGTCTACACGCTCAGCAAGCGAGGGCTGCTGCTCTGTCTCGGCGAGGCGGACGGCCGCGTGGTCTGGCAAAAGGATGTCGCCACGGAAACGAAAGCCAAGCGGCCGACGTGGGGCTTCGCCGGCTCGCCGCTGGTGATCGGCGACACGCTGTTCGTCAACGTTGGCGCGCGCGGCACGGCGCTCGCCAAAAAAACCGGCAGCATTCTTTGGAGTACCGGCCGCGAATCGTCCAGCTACTCCTCGTTTGTGCCCCACGTCCGGGATGGGCGACAGGAACTGGTGATGTTCACGAACGATGCAGTCGTTGCGGTGAACCCGAAAACCGGCGGCGCGCTCTGGAGTTACCCATGGGAGACCAAGTACGGCGTCAACTCAGCCGACCCGATCCTTATCGGCGACAAGGTGTTCATCTCCTCCGGCTACAACCGGGGATGCGCTCTGCTGCAAGTCAGCGGTGGTGAAGTGGCCAAGCTTTGGGAAAACAAAAAAATGCGCAACCACTTCAACCCGTGCGTGCTGATCGACGGCCACCTGTACGGCTTCGACGGCAACACCGGCCGGGCGACGTTCAAGTGCCTCGAGTTGGCCACCGGCCGGGAACGCTGGGAGGAGGACAGCTTTGGCGGTTTCGGCGCAGTCCAGGCGATCGGTAAAAAACTGCTCATCATCAGCAACGACGGCGAGTTGATTGTCGCGGAGGCCACCGCCGATGCGTTCACGGAAATTTCCCGCGCACAGGTTACCGGCCCAAAATGCTGGACCACCCCGGTGCTGGCCAACGGCCGCATCTACTGCCGCAACTCACGCGGCGACCTCACCTGCCTCGACGTCTCCGAGAAATAATCACCCGACCGTTTTCCAACGGCCGGAGCGAGAGAACCCGAGAAATCAGCTAATTTGATTCCGTCGCAGGGCAACCAACAGAAACGGGTACTGGGCCTTGGCTCGGCTACGAGTACGGTGGTGTGCAATATGATTGGTGCCGGCATCTTCATGACCACCGGCCTATTCGCCGCGGATTTGGGAAGTAATGTTGGCATCTTGGCTGTCTGGGGATTATCCGGGGTATTGGCACTCTGCGGTTCACTTTGTGCCATTGAGTTGGCAAGCATTTGGCCTGAAGCAGGAGGCAATTATGTCTTCATCCGAAACATCTTCGGTAGACCCGCCGGATTTGTGGCTGGGTTCTCAATGGTGTTTTTCGGGTTTACCGGATCAATCGCATTCGTTGCGGGTAGTTTTGGATCCTACATGGAGAATTTGTTCCCACTTATCTCCGTACAAATTGCTGCAAGTTTTGCTATTGTCATCGTAACAGCGATTCATGCCATCGGTGTCCGAGAGGGAAATGCACTCAACGTTCTCGGGGCTTTCTTCAAGATCAGCCTGCTTCTAGCGTTCATCGTCTTGGGTTTCGCGACAGAATCAACGGCTGCCCCCAGCGTCTTGGCCCAAGCTAAACCAATCAGAAGTTTAGGCGCCGAGATTGCCGTTTTCGGAGCCGCGCTTGCTATGACCTCATTCGCCTACCAGGGAAACATGGCCACCTCATTTATCGGTGGCGAAATTCGTCATCCGGAAAAAAATCTCAAACGATCGATGCTGCTTGGCATAAGTATTGTAACACTTTTATATTTACTTATAAATGGCGTTTTTCTATGGGCAGCCGCGCCGCACGAAATGGCGCAAGAAGACGCAATCGGTTTTTTCGCAGCCAAACGCCTGTTCGGTGACTCCATCGGGGTCGCCTTCAACATGCTGATCATGCTGGTCTTTTTTTTGACCCTTGGCGTTGCGATCATGATTGGATCGAGGGTGATTTACTCAATGGCCAGCCGCGGAGAACTGCCAAAACGAATGGCTCACCTGAATCGTCGTGGATCACCGGTCAATGCACTGGTGCTCATGTGCGCCTTAAGTCTAATCCTGATATGGTCGACGAGACTAAAGGAATTAGTGGAGTCGGTTGGGACTCTCATCACACTCACTACCGGAGTCGCCGTAGCAGGGGTCATTGTGCTACGAATCCGAAAACCAGATCTTCATCGCCCTTCAAGGATACCCTGGTTTCCACTTCCTCCGATTGTATTCCTTTTATTCACCGCATGGATGACCTGGAGTGTAATGAGCACCAATGCAACAAGCGTCATACTGATCCTAGGAATTATAGCACTTGCCCTAATCGTCTGGTTCGGTTTTGCTAAGAAGTATTCGAGAGAAACTGGAAACGACTAGATGTTACTCCACCGTTTCCCAGCGGCCAGAGCGGGCTGAGCGGGCGGCTGCGTCAGTGAAAAGTTGCACGCGCCAGCCGTCCTTCAGGTCGGGATGGTCTGTTTCCTCCCCGGCAAGCGCCTGGCGCAGGCTGGGGAAAACGTATTTCGCAAAACGATTGCCAAAGCCGTTGTTCGGTACGGTGTCGATGATCTCGGCTGGTTCGCCCGGTTTGGCGAGGGTCAGGCTTCCACTCACACGATCCAGACCAAGCGACGCCTTGGTGCCGTGCAGTTCCAGCTCGGGCGCAATGCCCTTCCGGAAAAACGGCGTGTGCGAGAGCACCAGCGTCGCCACGGCGCCATCGTCAAACTCCCACGCCACGCTTGCATAGTCGAATGTCGTTCCCTTGCTCCTGGGGGCACCCGACTGGCTGCCCGACTGGCCAAGCGCCTCGGTAAGGTTAATCGCACCCAGGTCGGACCTGGCCGGGGTGATCGTATCGGCATGCGCCTGCACCCGCGTTGCCTCACGGCCCAGCAGCCAGCGCAAGGTGTCGTAGGCGTGCGAACCGACATCGGCAATGCTGCCGGCCGCCGACAACCCGGCGTCGTCCCGCCACGTGAGTGGCATGTCATCAGGGCGAGGATTGTGCCAGCGATAAACCACGCCGCGAATCTCGCCCAACAAGCCGGACTCGAGCAACTCGCGAGCGCGCACGAACGGCGCGCAAAAGCGCGTCCAGAACGGGACGTAATGCGCCAGCCCGGCGTCCCGGTACGCCGACCACATCTCGTAGGCCTCGGAGGCGTTCACGCCGACCGGTTTTTCGCAGAGCAGGTGTTTTCCGGCCTCGGCGCAGGCCATCACCGCCTCGTGATGCAGCGCATCCGGCGTGGCGACGATGACAAAGTTGACATCCTGATGACTGACAACCTCACGCCAGTTATCGGTCAGCAACCCGGCGCCATCCTCCTCCCCCGCCTGATCAAGCAGTTCACGCCGGCGGGCGCATAACGCGACAATCCTTGCACCGGTTGCCTCGCGGATCTCCGCACGGTACGGCGCGCCGATGTAGCCGGTCGCCCCGATCACGCCGACATTGAATTGAAACTCTCCCGAGTTGGATTCGTTTTCCGGACTCACTCGGCGGTGATAGCCCCGGGTCAGAGGCCGTTCAATCACAAATTCCTCCGGCGCAACGCTTCAATCACGGCAGCGTTGTCCGACTCGCCGAGGCCCAGCGCCTCGGCGCGCTCGAGCAGAGTTTGGTGCGTCTCACTCAGCGGTGTACCCGCGCCGATCTCCCCGGCCAGCTTACGAATGAGCCGGACATCCTTCAGGTGTTGGCTAAGTCGTGCCTGTGGAGGATCGAAATCGCACTTGGCCATTTTTTCGCCCTTGGCCTCCAGCGCGGCTGAGG